>CANQIG010000181.1 GCA_947623765.1 uncultured Clostridia bacterium
TTGTAGATGAAGGTGAAGCTGAAATCCTTCTCGCCGCGCTCGTGCAGGCGGTAGTCCTCGAGCGTCACGTCGGTGCGCGCGGCCATCTCCTCCTCGGAGAGGCCCATGATCTCGCGCATCGTGCGGATGCGCTCCGCGACCTCCGCGAGCTGGCTCTGCAGGTCGGTCTTCTGGGTGTTCTGGTCCATGGTGTTCTTTCCTTTCATATTTTGATTTTGCGGACTCTCAGAGACGAAAAAACGCTCCGTCTCAAAGATCGGTCGCTTTGAGACGGAGCGTAAACTCCGCGGTACCACTCAAATTGCCCTTCTCTCACGAAAAGGACCGCTCACGGGCTCGTTTTCTAAGCCCTGCGCACTGACGCTGCGCGCGCTCGGAAAGCGTCTACTGGCTTTGTCCCTGCCGCCAAGACGGCAAAAACGCAGCGTTCGGGCTTTCAGCTCAGAAGGGATGGGCGATTTCGGACCTCCCGTGCCGGCTCGCAGCTGCCGCCGGCTCTCTGAAACGGATCGGACCGCGCCGTCTTCGTCATCGCTTTTGGAATTTTCGGTTGTAACAGAGATTGTAGCACACGTTTCGCGCCTTGTCAAGCGCTTTCTTCCACTTTTCTTGAAAGAAAAGTGGACAAAAGAACTTTTAAGTCGCGGGGCGCGCGCTTACGCGCGCTTACCTTTGCCGAAGAAACTTCCGCGCAACCCGCGAGGGAAATGCTGCTCAGGAAAAGAGATTTCTCCAGCTTCCCATGTGCTGACGTAGGGCGAACGTCGCCGCGCCGCGTCTTCAATCTTCCTTCGTGAGGTTCGCGCGGCTCTGCTTCCCGTCAGCTCCGCTTCTCCCGCGCCAGAACTGCTGCGCGGGACAGGGGTGTTCTCCAGCTTTCCGCAAGCCTGCGTAGGACAAACGAACCGGGCTTTGCCTGCGCTCGCGGGTGAGAAGGAGAAAGGTTCTTTCCCCAGCAGCACGTACGGCGCGGGATGCGCGGATATTTCTTCTCCGAAGGTAAGCGCACGCCAGTGCGCGAAAACGCGACGCAAAAGTCTTTTGGCTCCACCTTTTCTTTAGAAAAGGTGGATCAAGCCTTTTCGCAGAGATCGGCGGCGGCGTCGAGCCAGCCGCCCTCAAAGAGTTCGACGACGCCGCGGTCGCAGAGGGAGGCGAGCTGCGGCTCCATGGGGATCTTCCCGAGCACGGGGAGGGCGTACTTCGCGGCGACCTCGTCGATGTGGCTCTCGCCGAAGAGAGAATACTGCTCGCCGCAGCACGGGCACTTGACGTAGCTATAATTCTCGACGAGCCCGAGGACCGGGATGTTCATGAGGTTCGCCATCTCGACGGCCTTCGAGACGATCATGGAGACGAGCTCCTGCGGCGAGGTGACGATGATGATGCCGTCGACCGGCAGGGACTGGAACACGGTCAGCGGCACGTCGCCGGTCCCCGGAGGCATATCGACGAACATATAGTCCACCTCGTTCCAGATCACGTCGCTCCAGAACTGCTTGAGCACGCCGGCGAGCACCGGGCCGCGCCAGACGACCGGGGCGGTCTCGTCCTCGAGCAGGAGGTTGATGCTCATCAGCTCGATGCCGGTCTTCGTCTGCGCGGGGAAGATGCCGTCCTCGCTGCCGGTCGCGCGGCCGTGGATGCCGAAGCACTTCGGGATGGACGGGCCGGTGATGTCGGCGTCGAGGATCGCGGTCTGGAAACCGCGGCGCTGCATCGTCACGGCGAGCAGCGAGGTGACAAGGCTCTTGCCGACGCCGCCCTTGCCGCTGACGACGCCGATGACCTTCTTCACATTGCTCAGTTTGTTCTGCGGCGCGAGCAGGCTCTGCGGGTCCTGCCGGGAGGGGCAGTTTTCGCCGCAGGAAGAGCAGTCGTGCGTGCAGTTCGTTTGATCGGTCATGGTTTTTGGCTCCTTTGCATTCTTTGTTGTTTGATCCGTTTCCATGCGGTCGTTTCTCTGATGATACCGCTTTTTTCGTGCGCTGTCAAGACCGGGACGCGGCACCGGACTCAAGGCGTCCCCGCGAGGACCGCGCCGACGAGCGAGACCGCCTCCCGGACGTACTCCGCGAGCGTCCCCTCCCGCACGCCGACGACGGTCACGGAACAGCGCGTCACCGGCAGCAGGATCTTCCGCGCGCGGCTGTCCGAGACGGCGGCGGCCATTTTTGGGGTGATCTCCCCGAGAAGCGCGTTCGCGACGATCACGCCGATCGGCCCGACGATGACGTCGGCGTCGGCGGCGTTCACCGCGACCGGGTTCTCGCCGGTCGCCGCCGCGTCCGCACCGGCCTTCAGCATCGCCGAGGTCGCGAGACTGTTCGTGCCGACCGCGATCAGCTCCGTTTCGGGAAAGCTCTTTTTGATCTGTTCGGTCAGGGCCGCGCCCATGCGCCCGCCCTGCCCGTCAATGACGAGGATTTTCATAAGGATCCCTTTCTATATATAAGAGTGATTATAAGAGCGATGCAAAAACGAAGAAGCGTGCGGATGTAAAGTCACCGGCCGGACCGCTCCCGGCGGAACAGATCGCGCAGGTCGCGCTGGATGCCGCTCTGCTCCAGCCACATCGCGAGCTCGCCCCCGAGCAGCAGGATGTACATACAGATGAACAGCCAGATCATCAGGATGACGATGGCCGCGAGGCTCCCGTAGACCGTGGCGTAATTCGAGAAATTTTCCACGAAGATCGAGAAGAAGTAGGAGAAAAGCGTCCAGCCCGCCGCCGAGAAGACCGCGCCCAGCGCCGCGTGGCGGGCCTTCACCTGCTTGCGCGGGATGGCGGAAAAGAAGAGGACGAAGAACACGAAGAGGACGAAAAAGCCGACGAAGTTTTTCATCACCCCGGCGATCCAGAGCAGCGCGGCGGGCAAGTACGGCAGGAGCAGCGCGTAGAGCAGGTCGCCGAAGACGAGCAGGCCGAGACTGACCAGCAGGACGACGACGAACGCGAGCGTATAGAGCACCGAGAGCAGGCGCATGAAGATGAAATTGCGCCGGTTCGGCACGTCGAACACCGAGTAGAGGCCCTTCACGAGGGCGAGCATCCCCTTGGAGGAGGACCAAAGGCAGACGATCGCCGTCGTGGGGAGGAGAACGTGGGACGCGGTGAGCTCCCCGAAGAGGGGCAGGAGCAGCTCCTCGACCGGCGCGGGCAGGCTTCCCACAAAGGCGAAGAGTAGGTTCGTGTCCTCAAAGCGGACGACGCGCAGGAGCGCGAGCACGAACATCAAAAACGGAAGGAACGCGATGAACACCCAGAACGAGACCTGCGCCGCGTAGGAGTCGATGGCGTCGCCGGAGAGCTTCTCCATGTACCAGTCGATGTGCTTTTTCAGGATCTTCCGCCGCAAACGCGCCGCCTCCCTTCGTTTTCGGACCCGTACGCGCATACTGCGCGCTGTTGGAAATCAGTAATACTATACGCGCACAGCGCGTCAGCAAATCCGCCGCCCGCTGCCGCAGCCAAAAACCGCTCCGCCGCGCTGTCATCACGCCGCGTCCCGCACTCCGGCGCCACGCGAACTCCCGCGTGCCGCGAATCCCCCGCAGCAAACCGGGCGGGCGAAATAATTTAGATTTATATCCGGCGGCCTTTCGGCCTTCCCGCCAAAGACGCACCGCGCGTCGGCAGAACCCGCCGCCCGCCGCCGCAGCCAAAGGCCGTTTCTCCGCACTGCCACTACGCCAAAAGCCGCACCCCAGCGCCACGCAGAACCCCCGCGCCGGGAAGCCCCTCGCGCCAGACCGGGGCTGACAAAAATAAATTAAGAATCATATCCGGCGCCCTCGCGGTCTTCCTGCCAAAAGCGCACAGCGCATCGGCAAGCCCGCCGCCCGCTGCCGCGGCCAAAGGCCGTTTCGCCGCGATGTCACCATGCCGCGTCCCGCGCCCCGCCGTCACGCGAAAACCTCCGCGCGCCGCGAACCCACGCGCAGTAAACCGGGCAGGCAAAAATAAATTAAGAAACATAACCGGCGCCCTCGCGGTGTTCCTGCTAAAAGCGCACAGCGCATCGGCAGGATTCGCCATCGCCCGTTTCCGCGAAGCGGAAAACTGGGCGGGCGAATATAAATCAGTATAATAACCGCGGCCCTTGCGGATATTATAACACAAGGTCCGGAAATTTTCCAGAGAAAAAGCACTTGACAAACGAAACCCATCGTACTATAATAGAATACGCCTCGGATCGAGGCTTTATGGCGGCATAGCTCAGTTGGCTAGAGCATTCGGTTCATACCCGAAGTGTCGATGGTTCGAATCCATTTGCCGC
>CANQIG010000182.1 GCA_947623765.1 uncultured Clostridia bacterium
TTACGCCTCTTCCGGGGCTTCGACCGGGCAGGTATCCTTGCAAGCGCCGCAGGCGATGCAGGTGTCCGGATCGATGACGTACTTGCCGTCGCCCTCGCTGATCGCGCTGACCGGGCAGGCCTCCGCGCAAGCGCCGCACATGATGCAAGCGTCCGTGATCTTATATGCCATAGTTTCGCACCTCCGTATGTGGTTTCTATTTACATTCTAGCAGAAATTTCGGAAAATGCAAGAGGAAATTCTGTGATTTTGCGAATTTTCTGCAATTCCCGCGCGGGAAATTTGTTAGCAATATATAACTTCCCTCAGTTTTCGAGCTTGCGGAACTCCTCGATCTCCTTTTTGTTCAGCTTGATCTGCCCGTCGCGGATCACCCGCACGTCCTTCACCTTGTAAATGCCGGGGGAGGCATCCGGGGCCTTGTCCAGCCGGACGGTCAGCTTCTGGGTCAAAAGGTTCTGGTCGATGACGACGCCGCGCCCGTCCGGCGTGGAGACGAGCGCGCCGACCTTCGGGGTCGTGCGGAGCAGGTCGATGTACGCCTCCTGCTCGTATTTCAGGCAGCACATCAGCCGCCCGCAGGTGCCGGAGATCTTCACCGGGTTCAGGGAGAGCCCCTGTTCCTTCGCCATTTTGATGGAGACCGGCGTGAACCCGCCGAGGAATGAGCCGCAGCAGAAGGGCCGCCCGCAGATCCCGAGCCCGCCGATCATCTTCGCCTCGTCGCGCACGCCGATCTGCCTGAGCTCGATGCGCGTGCGGAACATCCCGGCGAGGTCCTTGACGAGCTCCCGGAAATCCACGCGGCCGTCCGCCGTGAAGTAGAAGAGGATCTTCCCGTTGTCGAACGTGTACTCCACGTCCACGAGCTTCATCTCGAGCCCGCGCTCGGCGATCTTCCGCTCGCAGAGCGTGAACGCGCGCTTCGCTTTCAGATTGTTTTCCTCCACGCGGCGCAGGTCGTCCTTCGTCGCGCGGCGGATCATTTTCTTGAGGGGCTGGACGATCGCGCTGTCGTCGACGTCGCGGTTCTCCATCGCGACCTCGCCGCACTCGACGCCGCGAGCGGTCTCGACGATCACGCGCTCCCCGACGGTGAGCTTCTCGCGGCCCGGGTCAAAATAATAGACCTTCCCCATGTTTTGAAATCGAACACCGATGACCTCGGCCATGGCCTTGCAACATCCTTCCTGAATCTATCTCCAATGCGGCGCCGTCACAGGCCTGCCGCTGCCCGAAGCCGCGCGCAGAGCCATGTCGTAAGGAGCGCCGTATTGGCGTTCCTCCCGGCCGCCGCTTCCGCTTTTTCCGCCGTATCCAGCAGCATGACGAGCTGCTTTTCCGTGGCCGTGCGCGCGAGGCGCAGCACGGGCCCGTCCTTCGATCTGACCTCCGCTTTCGCCCCGTCCTTCAGGACGCAGGCGTCCCGAAAGAGGAGCTTCAGCCGGCCCGCCGTCTCCAAGGCGAGCGGCCTGTCCCGGAGCATCGGCGCGGCGGCCTTCAAAAGGTCGTGCTCGGTCCCGGAGACCAGCGCCTCGGCCATCGCTGCGGCGAGCGCGGCGGCCCTCGCCGTCCGGCCTTCGCCGCCCTCCCCGAGCATCCGCCCGATGTTCCCGCCGTGGAGCGCGGCGAGGCGCGCCGCCTCCGCTTCCTCCATGCCGGTCTTTGCCGCGACGTACCGCGCCGCCTGTTCGAGCGTCGGCGCGCGGAGCGTGAAGATCTGCGCCCTCGAGCGCACCGTCGGCAGGAGAACCTCCGCCGAAGGCACGCAGAAAAAAAACCGCGCGCCGGGCGGCGGCTCCTCGATGAGCTTTAGGAGCCGGTTCTGCGCGGCGTCGGAGAGCCCGTCCGCCGCATGGAAGACGTACACCCTGCCGTCCGCCTCCTCGGGCTTGCGGGAGGCGTCGGCGATCACCCGGTCCACGGACTCCGCGCTGATCTGCCCGGAAGCGCCGCTCCCGGTGATCACGCGCACGTCCGGATGGCTCCCGGCGGCGGAACGCACGCAGGAGGGACAGTGCTCGCACGGGGCCTCATCCGGCCCGCTCCGGCAGACCGACGCCCGCGCGAGGATCCGCGCCAGCGTCCGCTTGCCGAGCCCGCTCTCTCCCTCCAAAACGAGCGTATGCGGCAGCCCGCGGCGGGAAAACGCCGCGGAGAGCGCTTCTTTCAGCGCTTCGTTGCCGCAAAAATCTGCGAACTGCATCCGCAGGGATCAGACCTTCTCGAACCGGTCGACGTTCAGCACAAAGATCGTCGAGCCGCCCACCGTGACCTCCACCGGGAACGAGGAATACATCCCGCTGTCGATCGTGGAGGTGCTCGGAACGATCTGCGTGCGGCGGCTCGAATGCTTCGCGATGATCGAGATCACCGCGTCCACCTTTTCGTCGTCCACACCGGAGATAAACGTCGTATTGCCGGCCATCAGGAAGCCGCCCGTCGTGGCGAGCTTCGTGACGGAGAATCCGCCCCTCGTGAGCGCGGAAGAGACCGCGCCGCTGTCGTCGTTCGAGACGATCGCAAGAATCAACTTCATAAATCCGTGCCTCCCTTTGATAAGTCTGCGCCGGGCTAAAAGCGCCCCGACTGCCCTTCCCCTTTATTTTATCATCTTACGGCGCAAAAATCTACTGTTTTTTTGCATTTTGCCGGAACTTCGGTGAAAAAACCGGGGACATCCCGCCCGAAAGCCGGAAAACCGCCGCGAGATTCGGCAGCGCCATGATCCCGTTCATCGCGTCGCAGAGCGTGAGAACGCCGGAAAACGGCAGGATGCAGCCGAGAAAGCACGAAAACGCGGCGAACGCGACATAGACCGCGCGGCCCGTCCGGTTCGCAAAAATCGGGAAGAAGCGGAGCGCCTCCATGCCGTAGACGCTCCACGCGACGCAGGTCGCAAAGGCGAAGAGCGCCGTCGCCGCACTGACCGCCGCCTCCCCCGCCGGGCCGAGCGCCGCCGAGAAGGAGGCGAGCGTCCGCGCCGCGCCGTCGCCCGCGGACGGCGAGACGAGCAGACAAAGCGCGGTCACCGTACACATCACGAGCGTGTCGAGGAAGACCTGCAGCGCGCCGACCGCGCCGACCTGCTCCGGCGTCTTCCCTCGGATGGCGGAGAGCGCGAACGTCCCGCTGCCGAGACCCGCCTCGTTCGTGAAGACCCCGCGCGACACGCCGACGGTGAGCGCCGTCCAAAGGCCCGCGGCGCCGCCCGCAGCCGCGCGGAGCGTGAAGGCCTCCCGGAAGATCCGGGCGAACGCGGCGGGGATGCGGTCCGCGCGAAGGAACAGCACGGCTCCCGCCGCGAGCAGGAACAGCGCCGCCATGAACGGCACGAGCTTTTCCGTCACGCGGACGGCACCTGAAAGCCCGCCCGCGATGCAGAGGACGAGCAGCGCAGCGACGAGCAGCCCGGAGACCCAGCCCGGCACGTCGAAGCGCCCGAGCGCCGCGGAGACCGCGCCGGTCTGCGCCATCGTGCCCATGCCGAGCGCGGAGAGCACGCACCCGGCGGCGTAGATCCCGGCGGGGAATTTCCCGAGCGCCTTTCGCACGTAGCCGATCGCCCCGGGCGCGTCCGGCGCGCGGTACATGACGGAAAGCGCGCTCTCGGCGTAGACGGTCGCCATGCCGAAAAACGCCGAGAGCCACATCCAGAAGACCGCGCCCGCGCCGCCCGCCGTGAGCGCCGCCGCGACGCCGAGGATGTTCCCCACGCCGAGCGAGCCCGCGAGCGACGCGGAAAGCGCCGAGAGCGCCGAGAGCCCGCCGTCTTTCCCTTCGTCGCGCAGGGCGGCGGGCAGCGTGCGAAACGCGCGGATCTGCGGGAAGCGCCCGCGCACCGTGCAGAACACGCCGAACAGCAGGATCAGCACCGGGACGTGCGGGCCCCAGAGCACCGCGTACAGAAGTTTCATGCGGAGCAGTTGAGGCCGAAATAGTCGCAGACGGAAAACGCGAGGTTCCGCGCGATCTTCTCAATGTTCCCGGTGATCCACTTTTCGTCCTCGGCGTTGTCGTGGTACGCGATCTCGACGAGGACGGCGGGCGCGGCGGTCTTCGTCACCTCGGCGAGGCGCGTCGTCGGGACGGTGTTCACGAGGTCCGGCTGCGGGTAGATCTCCCGGAGGCCGTTCGCGATGATGTCCGCCGCGCGCTTCCCGCGCTCCGAGTACGGGTAGTAGTAGACGTCCGGGCCGCGCAGCTTTCCCTTCATGCTGTCCGGGCTCGCGTTCGAATGGAGCGCGAGGTG
>CANQIG010000183.1 GCA_947623765.1 uncultured Clostridia bacterium
GTGTATGTGATTAGAGTCTTCATCGAGATGTAGTGGTTTGTAAAAATAAATTTTCGAGATTGCAATTTTTACAAGTCCATAACAACTCGATGAAGACTTGAAAACATAGCGCCGTGTATAATAGACCGGGGACCGTTGAAACAGGAGGCCGCCCGTCAAGCGGCAGCAAAACGAAGGAGCTTCCGGACGCAGCGTCGGGAGGAGAAAGGAGAACGAACGGTGAAGGTCAAAAATCTTTTGGCGGGGCTCTGCGCCTCGGCGCTGCTGCTCACCGCGTGCCAGGCGAGCCCCAAGGATTCCCTCGTCGTGCACAAAAACATGGAAAGCCTCATCAGCGAGGCGCAGACGGAGAGCGAAGGCAAAGCCGACGCCGAGATCATCCGCGAGGAAGTCTCCGAGGGCGAGCGCTACCAAACCGCGATCGAGAACGAAAGCCTCGGCGTGCGCGTCTCCGTCGACGCCGAGGTCGAGGTGCCGGACGTCGATACGCTGAACATCTACCGCGTACGGCAGGTGCCATTCACGCAGGAATTCATCGACCGCGTGCGCGCTGAGCTCCTCGGGAACGCGCCCGTCTACGAGGGCCAGACGCTGACCCTCTGGACGAAAGCGGACTGGGAGCGCTCCATCGGCGTGTACCGGGAGAACATCCGGCAGCTGGAAGAATCCCTGCACGAGGCCGAAAACTCGGAGACCGCCGTTCCCTCCGCGAAGGAGCTCCAAGAGAGCATCGACGCGCTGCAGCAGGAGATCGACCGGATGCAGCAGCAGTACGATGCCGCCCCCGAGACCGCCGACCCGAAAAACTACCCCGCCGACGGACAGATTTGTTCCCGCGCGGCTCTTTCCGCGCGCATGGGGGAGGACGCGTCGCAGCTCTCGAACCCGGAGGCCCCCGCGCTCGACCTCGTGACCGCCGGGGAGACCGGCCCCTACGCCCGACTGTATCTCGAAGGCGATGGCGTCACGAGTTCGCTGCATTACAGCCAAAATGCCATGGCCTATGTGATCCCGAACTGCGGCCGGGATTTTCTGTCCGCCGCGGCGGACGCGCCGCAGAATGACGCCGCCCCGGAGAACTTCCTCTCCAGCGGCGCGGACTTCGGCTCTGGTGCAGCCTTCTATTCGCTTGACGGTGTCGCCGCGTCCATGACGCAGGCCGAGGCCGAACAGGAGGCGAGAGCCTTTCTGGACGCCGTCGGCCTCGACGCGTTTATATTTGACGTCGGCGGTCGGTACTGCGAGCAGGTCCGCTTCGTGCGGGACGCGGACCGGTGGGACGCCGAGGGCACGCCCTACCTCGAATACTACATTCTCCGGTTCCGGCGGCAGCTTGGCGGCGTGATGCTCGCCCAGACGAGCGGCAGCGCGGTCTTTCGTTCGGAAGACAGCGCGGCGCAGACGGTGTACTGGCCGGAGGAAACGGTCGAGATCCGGATCAACGACAGCGGCATCGTCGGCTTCGATTACAGCGCGCCGCTCGAAGTCACCGAGACCGCCGTGGAGAACGCTGCCCTGCGCCCGTTTTCGGAGATCCGAAAGACCTTCGAGACCATGATCTGCGTCACGAACGCGGTGGAGGACCCGAACCTTCGGTACCGGATGCGCGTCAAGCGCGTGCGCCTCAGCTATTCGCGCGTCAGCGAGCCGGACAGCGGCGAGACCGGCCTCATCGTGCCGGTCTGGAGCTTTGAGGGCGACCGGGACTTCCTCTTTGCGGCGGAGCACATGGAGTGGTCGGAGCAGGACGTCTGCTTTCTGAACGTCAACGCCATCGACGGCTCGGTGATCGTCCCGGAACTCGGCTACTGACGCGAAGCCCGGCATTCACCGACACAAAAGCACAAAAACCAAGGGCGGACCCGATCTTGGGCCCGCCCTTTCTCCGTTCACTTTACGTTGCCCTCGCGGTGGGCGAAAGCAAAACTACCCATCTGAACCCGGTTTATGGCGCGGGAACCAAGCCCGCCCAACGCACAAGCCCCCAGCGCGACGTTAAGAGTTCTTTTGCCTACTTTTCTTTCAAGAAGCGTAAGCGACGGAAAAAAACCTGTCGTCCACCTTTTCTTCGGAAAAGGTGGACGACGATAAAGTCTTTTGGTCCAACCTTTTCTTCGGAAAGGGTGGACGACATTAAAGTCTTTTGGTCCAAGCTTTTCTTCTGCGGTCGGCGAAAGCAAATTACCCATCCGAACTTGGTTTCCGGCGCGGGAACAAAGCCTGCCCAACGTTCAAGCACCCAGCGCGAAGCAAAAGTTCTTTTGCCTACTTTTCTTTCAAGAAAAGTAGGCGGTCGCGGAGCCGTTCGGCTTTTTGGCGACGCGGATGCCCGCAGGAATGCGCGCGGAGAGCTCCGCGACGTGGGAGATGATCCCCACGACGCGCCCGCTCTGCTGGACGCTTTCGAGCGCGCGCATCGCGGTGTCGAGCGTCTCGGCGTCGAGCGTGCCGAATCCCTCGTCGATGAAGATGGAATCGAGGCGCACCGCGCCGGAATGCCCCTGCACGACCTCGGAAAGCCCGAGCGCGAGCGCGAGCGACGCGAGGAACTGCTCGCCGCCGGAGAGCGTCTCGACGGACCGCGCAAGGCCCGTCATGCCGTCGAGCACCTCGATGTCGAGCCCGGCGTAGCCGTGCCCGCCCTGCCGGTCCAAGACGCGGCTGAGCGCGTAACGGCCCCGGCTGAGCCGCGTGAAGAAGCGGTTCGCGCTCGCGACCGCCTCGTCGAGCATCATCCCGAGCACGTACGCCTGCACGGTCGTCTTTTTCGGATTCGAGCCGGAAAGCAGCTGTGCGAGCCGCGCGACGCGGCTGTATGTCTTGCCGAGCGCGTCGAGCTCCTCCTCGAGCGCCCGGACCGCCTGCAAACTTTCTGTGGACGAACGGAGCAAACCGTCCATCTGGCCCAGCGCGGAGAGGAGCCCGTCCGCCTTCTCGCGCGCCGCGCGCAGGGCCGCGCCTGCTGCCTCGGCGGTCTCTTCCGGGAACGCGCCGAACGTGCGCACCGCGCTGTCGGCCTCCGCCGCGCGCCGTTCGGCGGCCTCGTGCTGGCCGCGCGCCTCGGCGAGCGCTTCCGCCGCGCTCTGCCGCGCCGCCGCGATCGCCTTGACCTCCCGCGTAAGCGCGTCGCGCTGGCGCGTCATCTCGTCGATCTCCGCCGCGACCGCCGCGTCCTCGCGGACGTTTTTCAGCTCCGCGAGCTGCTTTTCCTGCGCGGCCGCGCCGCTTCGCGCCGCCGCGAGGCGGCTCCCCGCTTCGGCGAGGCGCACGTTCTGCGATTCGAGGGCCGCGCGCAGCCGCTCGAGCTTCGCCTCCGCCGCCGGGATCGACCCCGCCTGCCGCTCGGCCTCGGCGAGCCGTTCGGCGGCCTCGCGCCGCGCTTCCTCGATCTTTGCTGTATCTTCCCGAACGTTCTGCAGCTCCGTGAGCTGCTTTTCCTGCGCCGCCGCGCCGCTTCGCAGCGTTTCCTCCCGGAAGCTGTCCAGCAGCTGGGCGAGCGCCCGCGTCTCCCGCTGCAGCGCGTCGCGCGCCTTGAAAAGACGCGCTTCGGCGCTCTCCCGGCGCGCCCGCGCGGCGGAGGACGCAGCCTCCGCCGCCGTATGCGACGCCCGGTTGTTGTCCAGCGTCTTCTGCAGCGCCGCGAGCTCGTCCTCGGTGACCGCTTCCTCCGCGTGTGCGAGGTCCGGGTGATGGACCGCGCCGCAGACCGGGCACGGCATCCCTTCATTCAGCCCTGCGGCGAGGGACGCCGCCTCGTTCCGGCGGCGGCGCGCTTCCGCCTCGGCGACGAGCCGTTCCTCCGCGAGGACCGCAAGGCGCGCGTTCCGCGCAGAAGCCGCCGCAGCGTCCTCCGCCCGCCGCTCTTTTTCGAGCGCAGCCTCGGCTTCTGCGCACTCCGCCCGCGCGAGCAGCACCGCGTCGAGCACCGCGAGCGCCTTCGTGAGCGCGGCGCGCTTTCCCGCCTCGGCACGGCACGCGGCGAGATACGCCTCTCCCGCAGTGATCCGCCCGCGCAGTGCCTCGGCCTCAGCGGCGGCCTGCTTCCCGTCGCTTTCCGCAGCCTCGGCCTCGGCGCGCGTCTCGCGCAGCGCGCGGGAGAGCGCTTCGCGCTTCGCGCTCATCGCGCGCTCCTGCGCGAGCGCGGCCAAGCGGCGTTCCGCGCCCGCCGCCGCGCTTTCAAGCGCCTCGGCGCGCGGCGCTTCGGATTCGGCGGCCTTCGCCCGCTCCGCCGCCTCCGCGAG
>CANQIG010000184.1 GCA_947623765.1 uncultured Clostridia bacterium
ACGACATCGCCACCGAGGCCGAGTTCTTCTGCTTCGGCACGAACGACCTGACCCAGATGACCTACGGCTTCTCCCGCGACGACGCCGGCAAGTTCCTCGGCGCGTACTACGACGCGAAGATCTTCGAGAACGATCCGTTCGCGAAGCTCGACCAGGTCGGCGTTGGCAAGCTGATGAAGATGGCCATCCAGCTCGGCAAGGGCGTCCGTCCGTCGCTGCACGTCGGCATCTGCGGCGAGCACGGCGGCGACCCGACGTCCGTGGAGTTCTGCCACGACATCGGCCTCGACTACGTGTCCTGCTCTCCGTTCCGCGTGCCGATCGCCCGCCTCGCCGCTGCGCAGGCCGCGATCAAGAACCCGCGGAAGTAAGACGCGCGCGTCTTTCCAAAAGCACTTCGTCCCCCGCCGCTCTTGCGGCGGGGAACTTTTTTCGCCCGCACCCGGCGGAGCACGGACGCCGAACGGCACGCATTCACTCTGCATTCCACCCGGGAGCCCCTCCCTGCGAAATCCTCCCGCACGGCCCGCCTCGCCGCTGCACAGGCCGCGATCAAGAACCCGCGGAAGTAAGATGCGCACGTCTTCCCAAAAGCACTCCGTTCCCCGCCGCGAGAGCGGCGGGGAATTTTTTTGTCTCACGAAAACCCCGCTACTGTGGCGGGGTTTTCGGGGAGACAAAAAGCGGTGCGGGAAAGCCATCCCGCACCGCTTACTTTTTCGGCCTTATTCCGTTTTCCCGAGGCTGAGCGTGCGCATGGAGTTCAGGATCGCGAGCACCGCGACGCCGACGTCCGCGAAGACCGCCATCCACATATTCGCGAGGCCCAGCGCGCCGAGCACCATCACGAGCGCCTTGACCGCGAGCGCCAGCACGATGTTCGCCCGCACGATCCCCATCGTCTTGCGCGCGATGCGCACCGTTGCCGGGATCTTCCCGAGGTCGTCGTCGAGGATCACGATGTCCGCCGCCTCGATCGCCGCGTCGGAGCCCATCGAGCCCATCGCGACGCCGACGTCCGCCCGCGCGAGCACCGGCGCGTCGTTGATGCCGTCGCCGACGTACGCCAGCTTCCCCCGCCCGCGCTCCGCATCGAGCAGCCTCTCCACCGCCTCGACCTTCCCGGCGGGCAGCAGCTCCGCGCGGACCTCGTCCACGCCGAGTTCCCGCGCGGCGGCCTCGGCCGCGCGGGAGCGGTCGCCGGTCAGCATCACCGTGCGCGAGATGCCGAGGCGCTTCGCCGCCGCGACCGCCTCCTTCGCGCCGGGCTTCACGCTGTCGGAGATCACGACCGAGCCCAGACACTTCCTCTCCCGCGCGAGGTACACCACGGTCCCCGCAGCATCATTTTCCGCATACGCCACGTTTTCCGCGTCGAGCATCCTGCCGCTGCCGAGCAGCGCGGCCTTCCCGTCGATTTTCGCGCGGATGCCGAACCCCGGCTGCTCCTCCACGTCCGTCACGCGGGAGAGATCCAGCGGCTTCCCGTACGCCTCCCGGATCGAGTGCGCGATGGGATGCGTGGAGAAGCCCTCCCCGAGCGCCGCAAATTCGAGCAGCTCCGCTTCGCTCCCGCTCTCCGGGTACACCCCGGCGACGCGGAACTCGCCCTTCGTCAGCGTGCCGGTCTTGTCGAAGACGAGCGTATCCGTCTCCGCGAGCGCCTCGAGGAAGTTGCTCCCCTTCACGAGCACGCCGAGCCGCGAGGACGCGCCGATCCCGCCGAAGAACCCAAGCGGCACGGAGATCACGAGCGCGCACGGGCAGGAGATCACGAGGAAGATGCACGCGCGGCGGAGCCAGTCGGTCCACACGCCGCCGAAGAACAGCGGCGGGAGCACCGCAAGGAGCACTGCGCAGCACGTCACGAACGGCGTGTAGACGCGCGCGAACCGCGTGATGAAATTCTCGACCTTCGCCTTGCGGTTCCCCGCGTTCTCGACGAGCTCCAAAATGCGCGTGACCGTGGAATTTTCAAACGCCTTCGTCGTCCGCACGCGGAGCGTCCCCGCGCCGTTGACGCAGCCGCTGACGATCTCGTCGCCCGCGTTCACGCTGCGCGGCACCGGCTCGCCCGTGAGCGCCTTCGTGTCGACGAGCGAGCTGCCCTCCGTCACGACGCCGTCGAGCGGGACGCGCTCGCCCGGGAGGATCACGATCTCCGTGCCGACTTCGACCTCATCCGGGTCGACCTGCTTGAAGCCCCCGTCTTCCTCCACATTCGCGTACTCCGGCACGATGTCGAGCAGATCGGAGATCGACCGGCGGGACTTCCCGACCGCGTAGCTCTGGAACAGCTCGCCGACCTGATAGAACAGCATCACGGCGAGCGCTTCCGAAAACTCCCCGATGGCGAACGCCGCGACCGTCGCGACGAGCATCAGCAGGTTCTCGTCGAAGACCGTCCCGTGCGAGATGTTCTTCGCCGCCTTTATGAGAATGTCGTAGCTGATGAGCAGATACGGCGCGAGATAAAACCAGACGGTGACGAGCGCCGGGAGCGACGCGAACGCCCCAGCGTGCTCGAGCACAAAGAGCGCCGCGAACGCCGCGCCCGTGACGAGGATGCGCACGAGCGTCTTCTTCTGTTTTTTCGTCATACAGGGCCTCCATTCTGCGAGATGCGAAAGTCTTCCCGACGGGGAAGACTTTCCAAGGTTTCCTTCGGTTTTCAGCGGAGGATCAGGCAGCCGTCGTCGACCTTGGTGCAGACCTTCTGCGCCTCGCGGACGATCTCCTCGAAACGGTCGTCGTCGGCGGTCAGGGTGAGCTTCTGCATCATAAAGTTCATGGAAGCGTCCTCGACGCCGGGGATCTTCTTGATGAGCATTTCCATCTTCGCGGCGCAGTTCGCGCAGTCGAGATCCTGCATCTTGAATTTCTTTGTCATAGCCAACCGTCCCTTTCCCGTTTGCATTTTGTAGATTATCAATTGCTCAGACGTTCACACGTTCGGCAAAAAAATCCGCCCTCCTGCCTCACTCGTTGACGTGCTCGAGGCCGAGCAGATAGATCTCCCGCACATGGGCGTCGTCGAGCGAATAATACGACTGCTTGCCGTCCCGCCGGACCTTCACGAGGTGCGCCCCGCGCAGGAGCCGCAGCTGGTGGGAGATTGCGGACTGTCCCATCTCGAGCAGATCGGCGATCTCGCAGACGCAGAGCTCCCTCTGGAACAGCGCGCACATGATGCGGATGCGGGTGGAATCCCCGAAGATCTTGAACAGCTCGGCGAGCTGGAAGAGCGTATCGAGGGAGGGCAGCGCCTCCTTGAGCGCGCCGAGGTCGGAATGTTCGTGCTCGCCGGAGCAAAACGTCTCCTGCGGCTTCACGCGCACGTGCTGCACGCCGTGCTCATACCGTTCGTTCGCCATGAAGGTCCCTCCTTCTTTTCTCTCAACAAATGAGCATTTGTTCATTTGTTGAGACTATTATATCCCCTCTATGTTTTCCTGTCAAGGGGTTTTCAAAAATTTTTTCGCGTTTTTTCCGCCGCGCGCGCACCGGCAAAACAAAGCCTTGCAAGACACGCCGATGTCTGATATAATAGGTTTGTATTTTTGGGAATCAGGGAATGTTGAGGGATCATCCATGCAAATCGGTTTTGACAGTGAAACGTACATCCGGCTCCAGTCCGCCCGCATCCGGGACAGGATCGAGGCCTTCGGCGGGAAGCTCTATCTGGAGTTCGGCGGGAAGCTCTTCGACGACCTCCACGCCTCCCGCGTCCTGCCGGGCTTTCGGCCCGACAACAAGATCCAAATGCTCCTCGCGCTCAAGGACCAGGCGGAGATCGTCATCGCGATCAACGCGAACGACATCGAGAAGAACAAGCTCCGCGGCGACCTCGGCATCACCTACGACACGGACCTCATGCGCCTCGTCGACGTGTTCCGCGGGTTCGGGCTCTTCGTCGGCTCTGTCGCGCTGACGCAGTTCGCGGACCAGCCCGCCGCGACCGTCTTTGAAAACAAGATGAAGGATCTCGGCATCCCGGTCTACCGGCTCTACCGCATCCCGAATTACCCGAACGACGTGAAGCTCATCGTCAGCGACGAGGGGTACGGCAAAAACGATTACATCGAGACGACGCGCTCGCTCGTCGTCGTCACCGCGCCGGGACCCGGCAGCGGCAAGATGGCGACCTGCCTCTCCCAGCTCTACCACGAGCACCGCAGGGGCGTGCGCGCGGGCTACGCGAAGTTTGAGACGTTCC
>CANQIG010000185.1 GCA_947623765.1 uncultured Clostridia bacterium
GACGATGCGCTTCGGGTCGGTGATGACGCCGTTCTTCATCGGGACGTTGAAATCGCAGCGGACGAGCACGTGCTTGCCGGCGACGTCAATGTCTTCAACGGTTTTCTTGTTGAGGTAGTTCATTTGCCAACACTCCTTTGAATTTGGAATACGGATGCCCGTGATCTCCGGCGTGTTGGGGAAACACGCCTTCTTGTATCATTGTATACCAATTTCCGGATTTTTTCAAGTGCGAAGCATGAATTCCTCCGGGATTTGGCATACTTTTTTCAAAGAGAAACAGCAGAAGGCTCAGAGCTGGAGCGGCGCGTCGTCCCAGTTGTAATCCCGCAGCCTTCCCGCGCCGGAAAGCGCTGGGTAATCCCACTGGCGCAGCACCTCGTACACGCCGATCGCGACGGAGTTCGAGAGGTTGAGGCTCCGCGCCTCCTCGAGCATCGGGATGCGCACGCAGCGCTCCGGGTTCCGAAAGAGCAGCTCCTCGGGGAGCCCGGCCGTCTCCTTCCCGAAGAAGAGGTAGCAGTTCTCCGGGTAGCGGACGTCGGTGTGGCGGCGCGGCGCTTTTGTCGAGAAAAAGTAAAACTCGCCGCTGTTCCGCGCGAAGAATTCGTTCAGATCCTCATAATAGGTGATGTCGAGCAGATGCCAGTAATCGAGACCGGCGCGCTTCAACTTGCGGTCGTCGATGCGAAACCCCATCGGCCCGACGAGATGCAGGCGCGCGCCCGTCGCGGCGCAGGTCCGCGCCACGTTGCCGGTGTTCTGCGGGATCTCCGGCTCCACCATCACGATATTGAGCTGCATGATCTCAAGACCTTTCCAAAAAGCATGGACCGCTGCGCCTGCTGGGCGCCGGGTCCGTTCAGAGATTCCCAAAGCATTTTCGGGGAAAAAGGGGGAAACTAACGGTGACGGCACTGGTATTACTCGTGCGGGTCATAATCTGGATCAGGAGGTTGGATCTTCTCATGAAGCAGATCGGAAACGTCGCGAAGGGCGTCGGCCTTGGCATCGCGGCGGGCGCGGCGGTGGCTGCGGTCTCCTCCAAAATGATGGAGAGCAAAAAGTCCGCGAAAACGCGCGCCAAAGAAATGCGCAAAAGCACGGCGAAAGCGGTCCACACCGTGGGCCAGCTCATCGACGGCGTCGAAAGTATGCTGAAGTAAGCGCCGCGGTGGAGCCGTTCAGCGCCGGTCGCAGTGGCAGCCCCAAACGCCGCTGTGGCCGAATACATAGATGCGGCAAGGCGCGAAGCGCCCGCCGCCCGCCGCCGGGCAGCGCAGCGTCAGTGCGCCGCGCGCGGACTGTTCAAAACAGCGGGCGAGGCGGCTGCAGCAGCCCGTTTCCGCCGCCGCAGGGCAGGCGTGCGCGTTCGTGCAGTGGCAGACGGCCTCCGCCGCGCGGTACGCTTCCGCGATCTCCCCGCCCGCGTGGTATTCGCCGTTCGAGATCAGGAAATGGGAGACCGAAAGATTTTGGATCGCCGGGGAGACGTGGCTTTCTGTGCCGTGGTGCGGCGCGGCGACCGCATAGTAGCGGGGAAAGAGCTTTCCGGAGACGCGCTCCAGCACCGCCGGGGACGCGTCCCCGGGGAAGAGCACATCGTTTTCGCTGTCTCCGTGCGGGCGCTCGTTGTGGAAGACGAGCGAGAGGTCGTTCTGCAGCTCGGTGTAAATGGGCCGCACGCGCTCGAGGCTCTCCCGAAGCGGCGCGAGCGCTTCGCCGTCCGCGCCGGGCTTCTTCTCCGCGAGATCGCGCAGGAGGTGTGACAGGCGTTCCGCGCGGCGGCGCTTCGCTTCGCCGGAAAGCTGTGACGCGGGCGAAAAGGCCGCCTGCGTTTCCGCGTAGGCGGCGCAGAAGCTCTTTGCCGCCTCGAGAAAGCGCGCTCCGCCCGGGAGCGCGAGGACCGCGCCGCAAAGCGCGTCCGCGTGCGGCGCAACGCGCGCTTGGACCTCCGCGTCAAAACAGGGTCCCGGCCAGAGCACGCGGTACGCCGCGCCGTCGAAGCGGAACGCGTCGCCCGCAGAGAGCACCGCGATGTGTTCCGGGCGCAGCGCAGGGAGCAGCCGCTCGAAGACCGAGAGGCACGAGGTGTTCACCCGCGCGAACGACGACTCCGGCGCGGCGAAGAAGCGGGAAAAGAGCGCTGTCAGGAGAAAGGCGTTCCCGCCGTCCGCAGAGACCGGCTGGCGCGGCAGATAGACCCGCGAAAAATAACCCGGGGCCCGCCGGAGCTGCCAAAAGAAGCCGCTCGTATGGTCCCGGTGATAATGGGTCAGGAGAAGATCCCGGCGCGCGGCGCGGTCGTACCGCGCGAAGATCCGGGAGAAGCGGGCGGAGATCTCCGCGTCTTCCGCCCGCGTGAAGCGGCTGACGGACCCCGCGTCCACGAAGAGGACGCTTTGGTCCCGCCCGACGAGCGCCGTACACGCGCCGTATTCCACGTCGTGCAGCTCGATGCGGTCCATCTCAGCCCTGTTTCGCGTCTTCCCCGACGCGCCGGTAGAGGATGCCGTTCGTGCAGCGGTCGTCCTTCCATTCGCCCGCGTAGACGACGTTGCCCGCGCCGTCAAAGGAGGTGCCGCGCCCGCAGCGCTTTCCGTCCTTCCAGCCGCCGACATAGAGCAGCGCGCCGTCCGGGGCGAAGACGGCGCACTCGCCCGTCTTTTCGCCGTCCCTGTACTGTTCGACGAGCACCGCGCCGTCCGACTCCCGGACCGAAACGCCCGCGCCGTCGCGCTTTCCGTTCACGATGCGCCCCGCGTACTGCAAGGTCCCCTCGGGGGAGTAGAGGGACACGAAATCCTGCGGCGCGCCGTTTTCCCAGCGGGCGACGTGCAGCGCGTGGTCCCCCTCGCGGAAGGACACGCCGAGGCCTTCCCGCCTGTCCTCCCGGAACATCCCCACATACGAGACCGCGCCGGAGGGATAGAAATGGATGCCGAAGCCGTCGCGCAGATCGTCTTTGTATTCCCCCTGGTAGAGCGTCAGGCCGTCGGCGGATTCCGTCTTGCCCATGCCCTGCCGCAGGCCGTTTTCCAGCCGCCCGGAATACCGCGTCTCCGCGCCGTTCCGGATCAGCGTGAAGTCCGGCACTTCCTCGATTTTGTCCGGCTCGAACAGCGGCTCCGGCTCCTTAGCGGGGGGTTCCTGCGCAGCGGCGGGAGTTTCCCCGGTTTCGTCCGTTTGCGGCTCGGCTTCGGGGAGCGCTTCCTGCTCGGCGGGGGTCTCGAGATCGCGGAAGACCGGCGCGGCGGGCAGTTCCTCGGCCGCGCCGACGGGCTCGCCGTCGCGGATCTCCCACGCGGTCGTGTAGGGGCGCGACGCGTTCTCCAAATCCCGCAGGAACGCGAGACGGCCCTCCTGCTCGGCCTTCGGGCAGTAGAGATATTCCCCGGTATTGTCCGCGACGAGCAGGAACCTGTCGCCGAACTCGGCGTTCTGCAGGCTCTGCTTTGCCGTCTGGAACGCATACGGCACGGGGAAAAGCGCCGTCTCCTTCGTGCGGCCTGTGGCGTCGTCATAGTCGAAGCGGAGCACGGCGTCCCGCGTCGCGTCCGGCTTGAAGCTGCACTTTGCCTTCGCGCTGTTTTCCGGCCCGAAGTACTCCGTGCGCAGCCAGTGCTGTTCCCGGTCGAAATAGATCCTGGAGAGCAGAACGCCGTTTTGCGCATAGTACGCCACGCCGCGCTGCGTGCCGTCCTTAAAGTCGGTCTCGAGCACGCGCCCGCCGACCGTTTTCTTCCATTCGACGCCGTGCGCCCGGACCTTCCCGAGCAGCGTTCCCGGCAGGCCGTCGTACAGACCGTCCTCATTGACCTTCGCGGCGCGGCCCGTCTCAAAGAACCTGCGCCGGGCGAGATACAGCGCGCCGTGGAATGCGGAGACCGGCTCCGCCTCGGTGCTGATCACGGCGTAGATCTTCCTGTTCATCAGGCTGACGCTGATGGCATTTCCCGTTTCCTCGCGCATATCTGCCTCCATAAGCATATATCTTCCGTAATTATACCAAATCCCGCGGCGGTTTTCAACGCGTTTTTCAACAAAGCCGGGAAAGGCGTGTTGTAGCGCTACAATAGATGTGAGACCGAGGGACTAGAAAAAGGCGATTGAGTTTGTTAGAATGAAGTCACCACAACCAGACTCTAACGAAAGGACTCAACCGCCATGAGTAGTGTAGCACAGGAGAGCAAAAAAAGCAAG
>CANQIG010000186.1 GCA_947623765.1 uncultured Clostridia bacterium
CGGCTTTCCCCCGGCGCTCCGGGAGATCGCGGCGGCGGTCTTCCCCGGGAAGCGGCCCGCGCCGGTGCGCAGCCGGCTGGCGGCCGCAGTGATCCGCCGTTTCTTCGCGTATTATGCGGACCTCGGGAGCGCATCGTTCCTCGAGGAATACCGGCGGCGGTCTTTTCTGGACGGCAGACGCGTCTCGTTCGCGCTCGGGAACGAGCGGTTCAGCGGCGTCGCCGCAGGGATCGACGAAAAGGCGCGGTTCGTGGTCCGGCTGGACAGCGGGGAGACGCGGGCGTTCTCCGCGGGGGAGGTCTCCCTGCACCGGGAGGACGCGCAGGAAGAAAGCGAGGGGCAGGCATGAAGGAAAAAACGGTTCGGCTCACAGTGACCGGGGTCTGCGCGGCGCTCCTCGCGGTGCTGTCGCAGGTGCAGATCCCGCTGCCGGCGGGCATCCCCGTGACGCTGCAGACGTTCGCCGTCGCGTTCATCGGGTATCTGCTCGGCGCGAAATGGGGCGGCACGGCGGTGCTCCTCTATCTGGCGCTCGGCGCTGCGGGTCTGCCGGTATTCAGCGGGTTTTCGGGCGGCGCTGCGCGGCTTTTCGGCGTGACGGGCGGGTATCTGCTCGGGTTCCTGCCGATGGCAGCGCTCGCCGGGCTCGGCGCGCGGCGGGACCGCGTTCCGGCGCTCGCGTGCGGCGCTTGCGGGCTCGCGGTGTGCCACCTGTTCGGCGCGGCGCAGTATGGGCTGCTCTCGGGCGTCGGCGTATGGGCGGCGTTTCTCACGGCGTCCGCGCCGTATCTCCTGAAGGACGCGGTCTCCGTGCTCGCGGCGCACGCGTTTGCCCGCGCGGTGCGCGCGGCGCTGGAAAAGAGCGGTCTGCGGCTTTGGAACTGAGCGCGTTCCGGGGCTGCCAAGAAAAAAAGACGCTTCCGTGGCCAAAAAGGGCCGGAAGCGTCTTGGAAGAGATTTGGTTTTGCTCAGACGTTCTTGACCTCGGGCGTTTCCTTGTCGCTCGGCGTGTGGGAATGACGGCTGAAGGGCAGCAGGATCAGCGAGGCGGCGTAATAGCCGACCACGATGCCGAGGAAATTCAGGATCACGTCGTCGATGTCGAAGCTGCGGCCCACGACGGGCTGGAACAGCTCGATCAGAAGCGGGACGCCGATGGCTACGACGAGCGGCCGCCCGATCTTTGTTTTTCTGCCGGTCAGGCGCATGAAAACGCCCATCGGGACGAACATGAGCACGTTCATCGTGAGCATTTCCACGACCCAGTCCCCAAACGTGACGCCGGACTTCATGAAGGACGGGATGAAATTCCAGCCGGTGAGGAAGAACGCCCATTCGTCCCAATCCGCGTGGCCGTAGATGACGGAATGCCAGAAGTTGCTCCAGAAGTTGATCGGCGTGACGAGCAGGGCAAGCAGGCCGATCGAATACAGGACGAAGAGCGCGTAAACCGTTTCTTTTCCGGCGCGCAGCGGGATCTCCCGGCGCTTCCGGTCGCGCCAGCGCAGGAGCAGATAGATGAGCGTCACGAGCAGGGAAAACGGCAGGACCTGCACGAAATTACCCGCAACGGTGTTTTCTGTGAGAAGCTGTGTCATAAAACTACCTCCTTAAAAGAACGATGGAACTCTCCACGCGGTCCCCGTGGTTTTGCGCGGCAAAGGGCAGAGAAAACGGATATATTCCGCCGCCCCGGCACGCGCCGATGACGGACAGAATCAGAATACCTTTCCATTATAACATCGTGTTTTCTTGAATTTGTGTCGATTTTGTGAATACGGTCATCTTTTGAGAAAAATTGGAGTTTACGCATTGTTCAAATATTTTTTGTTTTGCGGTTAAAATGGCTGTCTATAATAGAGAAAAATAGGGAGGAGAGGGCGGAATTATGGCGAGAGAGCGGTATCTCCTGGGTGATACGGAGGAAACGATCCATAAGGATGAGATCGTTTTGACCACCGGAAAGGAAAAGCGCGCGAACTGGTGGGACTATCACAAATGGATCGTGATCGTCACCGCGATCGTGGTGACGTTCCTCGGCTGGAACATCTACAAGGCGATCACGAAGGTCAAGCCGGATTACACCGTGGCGATGATGACCGATTATCAGATGCCCGATGCGCTGCAGGAGGACATCGAAACGACGCTCGCCCGGTATGGGGAGGACCTCAACGGGGACGGCAGGGTCGTCGCGGAGGTCTCGCACTTTCACTTTATTGAGGAGGCGACGAACGAGACCGAGGCGTTGGAGCTGCAGGCGGCGTTCGTCCGCTTTGCGGCAGACGCGGAATCCGGCGACAGCATGATCTATATCTACGATCCCGTCGGCGAGGCGTACTTCGAGGCGAACGACATGGCGGGCTATTTCGCCCCAGCGGGAGAGATGAAGGATGTGTCGATGGAATGGAAGGACATCCCGGGGCTCAACACGCTCGTGGTGGACCGGTATTCGGAATCCGGCGCGACGACCGAGAACGTGCTGGAGGTCCTCGGGCGGCTCAGCGTTTCCGTCCGTGCGGAGGACGGGGCTGCGTTCGGCAAGGAATCCGTTCGGGAATACCGGCAGAAAAGCATCGAACTCCTCGACCGGCTCATCCGAAACGAGCCGACGGTGCAGGAATGACAGCACGCGGGCCCGCGTTTTTTGGCGCGGACCCGCTTTTTCTTTTGACAACGCTTTCCGTTCGATGTATAATAGGATAGAATTTCAAGACACCTACCCGATGGAGGCATTCCAGGCCATGCAGTCCGTTTCCGTTTTCGATTCCACCCTGCGCGACGGCGCGCAGGGGAAGGGCATTTCATTTTCCGTCGAGGATATGCTCGCCATCGTCCGCATTCTGGACGATCTGGGGATCAGCGTCATCGAAGCCGGGAATCCCGGCATGAACCCGAAGGATGCCGCGTTCTTCACCGCGGTGCGCGAGCTCCCGCTGGCGCACGCGCAGATCGCGGCGTTCGGCAGCACCTGCCGGAAGGGCGTGCGCGCCGAGGAGAGCCCGGCGCTTCGTGCGCTTTTGGACTGCGGCACCGAGCTCTGCGTCGTCTTCGGGAAGTGCTGGCGCTTCCATGTGGACCATGTGCTCGAGACGACGGAGGAGGAGAACCTGCGCATGATCCGGGAGAGCGTCCGATTCCTGCGCAGCGAGGGGCGGCGCGTGATCTTTGACGCGGAGCACTTTTTCGACGGCTTTCTGGACGACCGGGATTTCGCGATGCGCGCGGCGAACGCCGCCGTGGAGGGCGGCGCGGAGCGGATCTGCCTTTGCGACACGAACGGCGGGACCTTCCCGGAGGACGCGAAGCGGATCGTCAAATACGCGGTCTCGCATCTTTCCGTCCCCGTCGCCGTACACTTTCATGACGACTGCGGCATGGCGGTCGCGAACAGCGTGACGGGCGTCCTTGCGGGCGCGACGCAGGTCCAGGGGACGCTGCTCGGGTTCGGGGAGCGCTGCGGCAACGCGAATCTCTCCGCGATCATCCCGGACCTGCAGCTCAAGCGCGGCATCTCCTGCATCCCGCAGGAGAGCATGGGGCGGCTCACGCAGTACGCGCGGGAGCTCGCTTCCGTCGCGAACATCCAGGTGCCCGCCGGCGCGCCGTACGTCGGCAGCCACGCGTTCACGCACAAGGCCGGGATGCACGCCGACGGCGTCATCAAGGCGTCGCGGTCGTTCGAGCACATCGACCCGTTCCTTGTCGGAAACCGGCGGCGGTTCCCGACGAGCGAGATCAGCGGCAGGGCGGTGGTCTTCGCGCGGGTGCAGCAGTTCCTGCCCGACCTCGAGCTCCACTCTGCGGAGAGCGCGCGCATCCTCGACGAGATCAAGCGTCTGGAGCTTTTGGGCTACCAGTTCGAGGGCGCGGACGCGAGCTTCGAGCTGCTCGTCCGCCGGATGATGGGAAGAATGCGGGAGCATTTTGAGCTCCTGTACTATAAGATCAGCTCGGAGGCGGGCCCGGCGGAGACCGCAGGTTCGAGCGCGATCGTCAAGGTGCGCGTGGGCGGGCAGATCCAGCTCATGGCCGCAGAGGGCAACGGCCCGGTGAACGCGCTGGACCTCGCGCTGCGCAAGGCGCTGACCGTGTTTTACCCGGAGATGAACCGCATCAAGCTGACGGACTACAAGGTCCGCGTGCTCGACGGCGGCAGCGCCACGGCGTCGCGCGTGCGCGTGCTCATCAC
>CANQIG010000187.1 GCA_947623765.1 uncultured Clostridia bacterium
CTGCCACTACATCGAAAAAGAGGACGCGCGGATGCACCGGGTGCTCATCTGCATCCAGACGAACACCACGGTGGACGACGAGAACGTGCTGGAATTCGGATCCGACGAGTTCTATGTGAAGAGCGAGGAAGAGATGCGCGGGCTCTTCCCGGACTGCCCGGAGGCGGCGGACAACACGCAGAA
Organism: uncultured Clostridia bacterium; assembly: GCA_947623765.1. Taxonomy (GTDB): domain Bacteria; phylum Bacillota; class Clostridia; order Oscillospirales; family Acutalibacteraceae; genus Hominenteromicrobium. The sequence goes on from CANQIG010000187.1 coordinate 184, forward strand.
GATCGCCGACCGGTGCAATGTGGAGTTCGAGTTCGGCAAGACGAAGCTGCCGCACTTTGAGGCGCCGGACGGCGGCGATACGAAAGAGTATCTGCGGAAGCTCTGCTACGAGGGCCTGCACCGGCGCTACGGCGAGCACCCCGACAAAAGCGTCGTGGACCGCCTGGAGTACGAATTCGAGGTCATCACCTCGATGGGGTACACGAATTACTACCTCATCGTCTGGGATTTCATCCGGGAGGCGAAGAGCCGGGGGATCCCGGTCGGGCCGGGGCGCGGCTCCGGCGTCGGGAGCCTCGCGGCGTACTGCATCGGGATCACGGGCGTGGACCCGCTGCGGTACGATCTGCTTTTCGAGCGCTTTTTGAACCCAGAGCGCGTCAGTATGCCGGATTTTGACATCGATTTTTCCGACGAGCGGCGCGGGGAGATCATCGAATACGTCGTCGAGAAATACGGCGCGGACCATGTGGCGCAGATCGTCACGTTCGGCACGATGGCGGCGCGCCTCGCGATCCGCGACGTGGGGCGCGCGCTCGGCGTGCCGTACAACGTCTGCGATTCCGTCGCGAAGCTCGTCCCGATGGAGCTCGGCGTGACGCTCGACGGCGCGCTCAAAAGCGTCGCGGAGCTGCGCCAGCGCTACGAGAGCGACCCGACCGTCCGCGAGCTGATCGATATGTCGCGGCAGGTGGAGGGGATGCCGCGCCACGCGTCGACGCACGCGGCGGGCATCGTCATCACGGACCGGCCCGTGATGGAGTACGTGCCGCTCTCCCTGAACGACGATTCCGTCGTCACGCAGTTCACGATGACGACCATCGAGGAGCTGGGACTCCTCAAGATGGACTTCCTCGGGCTGCGCTACCTTTCGATCATCGAGCACGCGGAGGAGATGATCCGCGCGCATACGCCGGGGTTCTCCGTCGCGGACGCGCCGGAGGACGACCCCGAGGTCTTCGGGATGATCGCGGCGGGGCTGACTGAGGGCATCTTCCAGTTTGAATCCGCAGGGATGCGGCGGCTCATCGTGCAGTCTGTGCCGACGAAGCTCGAGGATCTGATCGCCGTCGTCTCACTGTACCGGCCCGGGCCGATGCAGTTTATCCCGACGTATGTCGAGAACAGCCGCCACCCGGACCGCATCCGGTACCTGACGCCGCAGCTCAAGGGCATCCTCGACGTGACGTACGGCTGCATCATCTACCAGGAGCAGGTGATGCGCATTTTCCGGGAGCTCGCGGGGTATTCGCTTGGGCGCGCGGACATCGTGCGCCGCGCGATGAGCAAGAAAAAGCACAAGGTGATGGAGGAGGAGCGCGAATACTTCCTGCACGGCCTGAAGGACGAAAACGGGAACACTGTGATCGAGGGCTGCGTCGCGCGCGGCGTCGACGAGCACACCGCAGAGACGATCTACGAGGAGATGAAGAGCTTCGCCTCGTATGCGTTCAACAAATCTCACGCGGCGGCGTATGCCGTCGTCGCGTACAGGACGGCGTACCTCAAGTACCATTACCCGAAGGAATACATGGCGTCGCTCCTGACGAGCGTGCTCGGCGCGTCCGGGAAGCTCGCGTCGTATATGGAGGAGTGCGCGCGGCTGAACATCCCCGTTCTGCCGCCGCACGTCAACGAGAGCGAGGTGGGCTTCGCGGTCTCCGGGAACGGGATCCGCTTCGGCCTGCTCGCGATCAAGAACCTCGGGCGCGGCGCGATCGAGCGGATGCTGCAGGAGCGCCGACAGGGCGGCCCGTTCACCGGGTTCTACGATTTTTGCCGCCGGACGCAGGGAAAGGAGATCAACCGCCGCGCGGTGGAGAGCCTTGTCCGCTGCGGCGCGCTCGACGGTCTCGGGAACAACCGCCGGGAGATGGTGATGGCGATCACGCCGGTCTTCGACGACCTCGACGCGGAGAAGCGCAGGAACATCGACGGCCAGATGGGGTTCTTCGACCTCGGCGGGGAAGACGGGGAGCCCGGCGGGTTCCGGATGCCCCACGCCGAGGACTTCACAGAGGCAGAGCGCTTCGCGATGGAAAAGGAAGCGACGGGGATGTACCTTTCCGGCCACCCGATGCAGAGCTATGCGCCGGTATATGCCGCCGGGGCCGCCGCGCGCACCGACGAGATCGCGGAGAGCGCCGCGGGGGAGTCCGACCGGTACCAGGACGGGCAGAACGTGCGGATGCTCGGCGTGGTCTCGGAGGTCAAGCGCAAGGCGACGCGGGCCGGGGCGAGCATGGCGTTCGTGACGCTGGAGGACCTGTACGGCTCCGTGGAGATGCTGGTCTTCCCGAAGGTGCTCGAGCGCGCGCGGGAGATCCTGCAGACGGGCGGCGCGGTGCTCGTGCGCGGGAGGCTCAGCTTCACGGAGGAGAAGGACCCGAAGCTCGTCTGCGACGAGATCATGGCGCCGCCGTCGCCGGAGGAACTGTTGCGGGACAGCGCGGGAGGACCCGGGCCGGAAAGCCGGGAGCGGCCGAAAGCGTCCGGCGCGGCGCGGCCGGGGCTCTATCTCCGCGTGCCGTCCAAGGAGGACGCGCGCGCGAAAAAGGCGCTGCAGTACACGGCGGTCTTCGACGGGCCGACCGAGCTCTATCTCTACTACGAGGACACGAAAAAGCTGGTGCGCGCGCCGGTCCACCTCCGCGTGGCGGTCAATCCGGTGCTGCTCTCGGCGCTTCGGAAGCTCCTCGGGGAGGACGCGGTGGTCCTTCGGATGTAAAAAAAAGGGGAAACGGAAGGCTTTTGAAATAATTCAGTAAATTTACCTTTTTCCTCTTGATTTGAAAGGGAAAATCATCTATAATGGAAACAGATTTCTGCGTCCGATTTTTTCAAAATGGGGGAATCCTATCATGTGTGCGAAAAAGATTGCAGTTTTGACAAGCGGCGGCGACGCGCCGGGCATGAATGCAGCGGTGCGCGCGGTCGTCCGTACCGCCATCTCCTTCGGCATGGAGGTCTATGGCGTAAAGCGCGGCTATAACGGCCTTTTGAACGGCGATGTCGAGCGGATGTATCTGCGCAGCGTCTCCAATATCATTCAGCACGGCGGCACGGCGCTGTTCACGGCGCGCAGCCCGGAGTTCAACACGCCGGAGGGCGTGGAGAGGGCCGCGGCGCACTGCCGGGAGATGGGCATCGACGGCGTCGTGGTCATCGGCGGCGACGGCTCGTTCCGCGGCGCGCGGGACCTGACGAACGCGGGCATTCCGTGCATCGGCGTGCCGGGCACGATCGACAACGACATTTCCAGCTCCGAGTACACCATCGGCTATGATACCGCCATGAACACGGCGATGGACATGATCGACCGCATCCGCGACACGACGGAGTCGCACGACCGCTGCTCGGTCGTCGAGGTCATGGGTCGGCGCTGCGGCGACATCGCGCTGAATACCGGCATCGCGACCGGCGCGATCGCCGTTCTCGTCCCGGAGGTGCAGTTCGACTTCGAGAAGGACCTGCTCGACCGCATCCGCTACGCGCAGAAGACCGGCAAGCGCCACTTCATCGTCGTCGTGGCGGAGGGCGTCGGCCATACGCAGGAGATCTGCGACCGCATCCAGAAGGAGACCGGCATCGAGAGCCGCGTGACGATCCTCGGCCACGTGCAGCGCGGCGGTTCGCCGACGCTCCGCGACCGCGTCGTCGCGAGCCAGATGGGGTACCACGCCGTGGAGCTCCTCCGCGACGGCAAGAGCAACCGCGTCGTCGTCATGAAGGGCGAGCGGATCGTCGACTATGACATCACCGAGGCGCTGGAGATGCCGCGTATTTTTGATGAGCGGCTCTACCAGATTGCGCACGATCTCTCCCGGTAAAACGCCGGGCCGGGGCGATTTCGTCCCGAAAATGCGGGGGGTTTCCCCGCTGAAAAGACAGACTGTCAAAAAGGGCTTGTTGTCTGCGGATCGCAGGCGGCAGGCCCTTGCGCTTTTTTCGGCGTCTCTCGCAGGGCTTGGCGGGTGCGGGCGGGGAG
>CANQIG010000188.1 GCA_947623765.1 uncultured Clostridia bacterium
GATCGCGAGGCCGACGGTCATCCCGAGGAAGTTGAAGACGCGGGCCATCATCTCGCCCTGATATTTCGCGAGGTAGTCGTTGACCGTGACGATGTGCACGCCCTCCCCGGCGAGCGCGTTGAGGTACGCCGGGAGCGCGGCGGTGAACGTCTTGCCTTCGCCGGTCTTCATCTCCGCGATGCGCCCCTGGTGCAGCACAATGCCGCCGACGATCTGCACGGGGAACGGCTTGATCGAGAGCACGCGCCACATCGCCTCGCGGCAGACGGCGAACGCATCCGGCAGAAGATCGTCGAGCGTCGCGCCGCCCGCGAGCCGTTCCCGAAGGAGAACGGTCTGCTGCCGCAGCTCGGTGTCGGACATCTTTTCGTAGGTCGGTTCGAGGTCGAGCACCGCCTTTTTCAGCGGCTCGATGCGTTTGAGCTCCCGGCTGCTGTAATCGCCGAAGAGTTTTTTCAGTATATTCATGGGAGATCCCCTTTCTTTGCTTCAGAAATGCCAATACACATTTAGTATAGCATGGACCGGCACGGAAAACAACGGGATTTTGTGAACAAACGGCGCGGAATGTGAAAATGCCGGGCAGCGTCTTGCCGCCCGGCAAAAGAAAACTATTTGAGCCAGTCCGCGCCCGCGCACCGGCAGTCCGCCCGGTCGGAAAATCCCGGCGCGTCCCGGAAATCGAATCCGAGCGCCGCCCCTTCGGGAAAGAGCTCCGCAAGCGGCAGGAGCACGAACGCGCGCTCCAAGATCCCCGGATGCGGGAGCATGAGCTCCGCGTCGGAGGAAATCTCGCCCTCATAGAGGAGCAGATCGAGGTCGACCGCGCGTGCGCCGTGGCGGACGCGCCGCACGCGCCCGAGCGCCGCCTCCACGCCGAGGCACGCGCCGAGCAGCGCGCGCGGGGAGAGCGCCGTTTCGAGCAGCACGCAGCAGTTTTTGTAGTCCGGCTGCGCGTCCGGAACGTCAAAGGGCTTCGTCTCCCACAGCGAGGAGACCTTTTCCACCCGCGTCCCCGGCAGGCGCGAGAGCGCGTCGACCGCCGCGCGCAGCGTCCCTGCGGCGTCGCCGAGGTTCGCCCCGAGGCCGAGCACCGCGCGGCTCATGCGCGCCTCCTCGTCATCTCGACGGAAACGTAGTCGAACTTCGCGTTCATCGGCGCGAAGGGCTTTTTGACCTCCACGGTGATCTCCCGCACAGCGGGGAAGTTTTCGAGCACCGCGCCGCAGACGACGGACGCGGCCCGCTCGATGAGGTCGTATTTTTCCGCGGTGAACGCCTTTTGGACCGCCTTGCGCACGGCGGCGTAGTTGACCGTGTCAATGAGGTCGTCCGTCTCGCCCGCGCGGCGCAGGTCGGCGCGCATCGCGATGTCGAGCAGGAAGGGCTGGCCGTCCCGCTTCTCCTCGGGGTTCACGCCGTGGTACGCAAAGATCTCGAGCCCGCGGATGCGCACGGTGTCGAGGCACACCGCCGTCTCCCGCGCGGCGCGGAGCGCGTCCGCAGCGTGCGCCGCTTCGACAGCATCCCGAATGTCGTGCGCACGGAGGATGTCCGCGCCAAAGAGCGCCGCGCCGGTGTGCAGCGCGAGCGTCCCCGCGAGGCGGTCCTGCGGCGCGGCTTCGGGATTTCCGGCGGCGAACGCCGCGACGCGCTTTCGCGACGCGCCGAAAAGCAGCGACGTGCCCGGGACGCGCAGCGCCTCGGGATTCGCGAGCAGGCGGAGGTTCTCCGTCTGCGATTTTCCAAACCCGATGCCCGGGTCGAAGCAGAGGCGCTCCGCCGGGATGCCAAACGACGCTGCCTCCTTCCGCTTCTCTTCAAAAAAGCGGCGCACGCGAAGGAGCACGTCCTCCCCGCCGCCCGCCGTGTCCACCGGGTCGCCGGGGTGCATCACGATGCAGCCGCAGCCGTATTTCGCGGCGACGCGCCACATCTCGGGCGAAAAGCCGGAAACGTCGTTTAAAATGTGCGCGCCGAGGGCGGCGGCCTTTTCCGCGACCTCCGGGTAAAACGTGTCGACGGAGACCGGCAGCGCCGTCTCCCTGAGAACAGACGTGAGGACCGGTTCGAGCCGCGCCCATTCCTCCTTTGCGGAGACGGGGACGGCGCCGGGGCGCGTGCTCTGCGCGCCGAGGTCGAGGACGGACGCGCCGAGTGCTTCCGCCTCCTTCGCGCGGGAGAGCGCAGCGGCGGGGTCTAGGAACTGCCCGCCGTCGGAGAAGGAATCCGGCGTCACGTTGACGATCGCCATGATATGCGTTCGGCCCGCCGCGAGGACGCGGTCCCGGGCGAAAAACTGCGCCATAACGCCCTCCTTACCGGTTCGCGAGCAGCAGCATGACCTCGTTGCGGGTCTTGAGCTGCGTGCGCATACATCCGCGCAGCGCCGAGGTCTCGGTCTTCGCGCCAGCCGCCCGCGCGCCGCGCATCGTCATGCAGAGGTGTTCGGCCTCGATCAGCACGGCGACGCCCTTCGGCTGGAGCTGCTCCTCGAGGAAATCCGCGATCTGCGCCGTCAGCCGCTCCTGCACCTGCGGGCGGCGCGCGAAGCAGTCCACGATCCGCGCGAACTTCGAGAGCCCGATGATCCGCCCGTCGTTCGGGATGTACGCGATGTGGCACTTCCCGATGAACGGCAGCAGATGGTGCTCGCACACCGAGTATAGCGGGATGTCCCGCACGAGTACGAGCTCGTCGTGGTGGCCCTCCTCCTCGAAGATCTTGAGGAATTTTTTCGGGTCGGCGTGGAGCCCGGAGAAGATCTCCGCGTACATCCGCGCGACGCGCGCCGGGGTCTCCTGCAGCCCCTCGCGTTCGGGGTCCTCGCCCACGGCGAGAAGGATCTCCCGGACAGCGTTTTCGATTCGATCCAGATCCATATCTTTTTTACCCCTTCTGTTCCGGGCGGCCTTCAAGCGCCCGGTCCCTGCTCTGTGGAATGTTTTTTGCCCTGCGGCATGAGGCGTGCGGAGGAGAGCACGGTACCGTCCTCGGCGACCTGTCGGACGGAGACGGGGGTCCCCTCCTCGATGCCGTCGGCGGAGGCCGTCAGCTCCGTCGGCGAGACGAACACCGTCTCGCGTTCCTCGCCGTCGACGGCGACGACACTGTACGGCGTGAAATTCTCGCCGGTGACGGTCAGCGTTTCGCCGGAGAACGACGCTCCGGAGAGATACACGTCCTCGGTGCCCATGCGCATTTCGGCGGGTTCATACGGCGATTCGCCGCCGTAGACGATGCGGTCGCCATAGAGCATATCGTATTGCAAAGAGAGCAGCTCCGTCTCATACGCGCCGGTCCACGGCGTCGTCTGGTGGAACTTCGTCAGCGTGCCGTCGCATCTCCCGATGTGCTCCATCACGAGGGACGCGAGCTGGTACGCGTGCACGTCCTTCTTTTCCGGCTCGAACTGCCGGTCGTTCGCCCAGATTACGTATTCCGTCGTGTAGCGGTTGCCGTCGTCCAGATCCTCCGGGTCGAGATCGAGCGCGGGCATATGGTCCCCGTACAGAACGAGGACCGTCGGCTCGCCGCGCGCGGAGAGCATCTCGGTGAGCGCGCGGAGAAAATCGTCCACGTCCCGAAGCTGCCCGGCGTAGTATTCCAGCTGTCCCCTGAGCGCGGGGTCGTCCACGCCGCCCGTCACCGGGATGCCCGTCTCGCTCTCCTCGGGGTACGCGCCGTGCGGCTGGACGGAGATCGTGTAGATGAAATCGCGGACCGGCGTCGAATCGAGGAGCTTTTCGATCTCCCCGGTGAGGATCGCGTCCTTGGCCCAGCCGACCTCGTTCAACTCGACGCCGTTCATGTACTCGACCGACGTGAACGAGTCGAAGCCGAGCATCGGGAAGACCGTGTTGCGGTCATAGAACGTCGCGGTGTTGTTGTGGAGCGCGTGCGTGAGGAGCCCGTGTCTGGAGAACAGATACGCGAGAGACTCGCACGTCTCCTCCTGCAGGACCGTCACATACGGGTATTCGCCGGTGCCGAAGTCGTGGACGTTCATCTGCGTCAGCACCTCGAACTCGGTGTTCGCCGTGCCCGCGCCGACCGACGACGCGACGAAAAACCCGCTTGGCCATT
>CANQIG010000189.1 GCA_947623765.1 uncultured Clostridia bacterium
AGATGGGCCTCTCCTGGGGCATCGTCCCGGTGATGCTGGAGGAAAAGACCAGCACCGACGAGCTCTTTGAGCACGTGGTGGACGTGGCCGAGAAGCACGGCCTCGTGAAGTCCGGCGACATCGCCGTCATCACGGCGGGCATCCCGCTGGGCATCGCCGGCACGACGAATATGCTGAAGGTGCATCTCGTCGGCGACGTGCTCGTCGCGGGCACGGTCGTCAGCGACCGGAGCGCGGTCGGACGGCTCTGCGTCTGCAAATCGGAGGAGGAGGCGCTGCAGAAGTTCAAGTCCGGCGACATCCTCGTGCTGCCGAAGACCTCGAACCTCGTCATGCCGCTGCTCAAGCGCGCGGCGGGCATCATCACGGAGATCGACGGGGTCAACTCCCACGCGGCGATCGCCGCCATGGCGCTCGACAAGCCGGCCATCGTCGGCGCGGTCCACGCGACCGATCTGCTCAAGTCCGGGACGACCGTGAAGCTCGACGGCGAGCGCGGCGCGGTGTTCAGCGCGCACGCGATCAACAACTCCGGGCATTATCCCGTCGAGACGCCGATCTCCGTCTGACGGCATGACTCCAAAAACGCTCTATGTGTCCGATCTGGACGGCACGCTCCTGCTGCCGGACGCGACGCTCTCCGCCTTCACGGCGGAGACGGTCCGCGCCCTGACGGCGGAGGGGATGCTGTTCTCCTACGCGACGGCGCGGTCGTGGCTCACGGCGAGAAAGGTCACGGCCGCGCTCGGCGCGCTCCACCTGCCGGTCATCGTGCACAACGGCGCGTCGATCGTCGACGCGGCGGACGGGCGCGTGCTGCAGGCGCTCTACTTCACCGAGCCGGAAAAGGGGTTCCTCTTTGAGACGCTCTTTGACGCGGGGCTCTCTCCGATGGGGTATTCCCGGCGGGGCGGCGGGACGAGCTCGCACGACGAGCACGTCGCCGTCTGCACCGACCGCGCGAGCCGCGGGCTCCTCGCTTATCTCGATTCGAGAAGGGGAGACGAACGCTTTTCGGAAACGCCGCGCGAACGTCTCGGGGACGGACGCGTCTACTACTTTACGTGCATCGTCGACGACCGGCGCGAGGCGGAAGCCGCGTACCGGAAGGTCGCCGGGGACGGGCGCTTCACGGTGGATCTCCAGCACGACATTTACAGTGACTGCTGGTATTTCGAGATCATGCCGAAGGACGCGACGAAGGCGAACGCGGCGAAGCGGCTCGCCGCGATGTACGGCTGCGGCAGGATCGTCTGCTTCGGGGACGGCGAGAACGATCTCTCTCTGTTCCGTGAGGCCGACGCGTGCTATGCGGTCTCAAACGGCGCGGACGCGCTCAAGCGCGCGGCGACCGCCGTGATCGGGCCGAACACCGAGGACGGCACGGCCAAAAAGCTCCTCGAGCTATGGAAACAGGAAAAGGAAGGAAATCGATGAACATACAGGAAATTCTGCGGGAGGTCGGGATCATCCCCGTCATCCGGCTGACAGACCCGAACGGTGCCGCGCCGCTCGCGCGCGCGCTTTCGCGCGGCGGGCTCCCGGCGGCGGAGATCACGTTCCGCTCCGACGCGGCGGAGGAATCCATCCGCAGGGCGGCGAAGGAGGCGCCGGACGTTTTCGTCTGCGCCGGGACCGTTCTGGATGTGCCAACGGCGGAGCGCGCGGTGGACGCCGGGGCGAAGGCGATCGTCAGCCCGGGGCTGAACCCGGCGGTCGTCGAGTGGTGCCTTCTGCACGGCGTGCCGGTCGTGCCGGGCATCGCGACGCCGAGCGAGGCCGAGGCCGCGATGCGGCTCGGGCTGGACTTCGTGAAGCTGTTCCCGGCGGAGGCCGTCGGCGGCGTGAAGATGCTCAAGGCGCTCGCCGGTCCCTACGCGGACCTCAAATTCATGCCGACGGGCGGGATCAGCCCGAAGAACGTCGGGGAGTATCTCGCGCAGAAAAACGTCGTCTGCTGCGGCGGGAGCTGGCTCGCGCCGGAGGCGCTGATCTCGGCGGGGAAATTCGACGAGATCGAGGCGCTCGCGCGGGAAGCGGCGGACCTTGCAAAAAAGAGATAGACTTTTCCGCGGATCTGTGCTATAATGAGCACCGGCTCCTTTGCCGGGAGCCCCCTTTTGGATCTGCGGAGAAAGCGAGTGGTAGTTTTGGAACAGAAAGCGTTTGAGCTGATACAGGAGAAGCTGGCTGCGGCGCTCGCCGAGCAGGGCTTCCTCACGCCGGTGCCGATGGAAGTGGAGAACGGCAGGGCCGTGCTCTTCACCACCGGCGAGGTGGGCTACGGCCTCTTCTATGAGGCGAAGGAAAAGCGTTTCGTGCTGCGCAGCACGACGATGAAGAATGTGAATGAGCCCGGCACGTTCCGGCAGCTCTCCGTCTGGCTCTTCGACGGGAAGGAGAACGACCTGAACGACGCGCAGAGCATCGCCAACGACTTTCTGGAGATCGTCGAGGGCTCGAAGCGCCGGGAGCTGGTGCAGACCGCGAAGAAGAAGCGCCGCAAGGACGAGGAGAACAACGCCGACCCGCTGTTCTTCTTCAACCGTATGGCGACGGTCTTCCCGGAGCTGCGCGACGAGATGAACGAGGAGCGCATCGTCTACGGGCAGGTGCGGCCCACGGTCTTCGCGAAGGAGCACGTCGCGCCGAAGGTGGAGGAGCTCGCCAAAAAGTATCCCGGGAGCGACACGCTTCGGAAGCTCGGCGCGATCTTTTCGGATCTGTACGCCGCGGGCGACGCGGATACCCGCGCGGTGATCGCGTTCGGCGTGCTCAACAACGTGAAGGACGACGGCGCGGCGAACGCCGTGTCCGCGCTGTTCGCGGAGGGCTCCGACCTCGCGAAGGTCTATCCCTTCGTGCGAAAGCTGATCGGGAAGAAGCTGAGGCCCGAGAAGGTCAAGAAGGAAAAGAAGAAGGTCGAAGCGCGCCTCGAAAACTGAGGCCCGCACGGCGCAAAATACGGGAAAAAACACTTGACAAGCCCTTGCCTTCGTGGTACAATGAATGTACCTCGGGTCAGGGGCTATTTTTTTGTACCCTGTTTTCCGAGGGAGGCCGGGCGATCTGCCCATCAATTTTTCCGTAACACGGGAGGTGCCGTTATGCGTACAAAGGTCGTGCTCGCCTGCACGGAGTGCAAGCAGCGCAATTACAACACGAAGAAGAACAAGAAGAACGATCCCGACAGACTGGAAATGAACAAGTATTGCCGGTTCTGCCGCAAGCACACGCTGCACAGGGAAACGCGGTAAAGCGAAAGCTCTCACGAGGCTTTCAGCGGAAAGGAGTGCTTTATGGCTGAAACTGCGAAGAAGGAAAATGCCGTCGTCCGCTTTGGAAAGCGCGTCGCGAAGTTCGTCCGCGACTGCAAGGGCGAGGTGAAGAAGATCGTCTGGCCGACGCCGAAGGCCGTTTTTCGGAACATGGCGGTCGTCCTTGTGACGATGATCGTGCTGGGCATCTTTATCTTCCTCCTCGACACGGTGTTCATGAACCTGCTCGGGCTCTTCATGGAGATCTCGGGCTGAGCGCCCGCGCCATGACGACCCAAGTGGAGGGAACGCAAATTGGACGAAGCAAAATGGTACGTCGTTCATACCTATTCCGGGTATGAGAACAAGGTCGCGTCGAATCTGGAAAAGACGGTGGAGAACCGCCAGATGCAGGATCTGATCCAGGAGATCCGCGTGCCCACGGAAAAGGTCACGGAGGTCGGCGCGAACGGCCAGACCAAGGAAGTGGAGCGCAAGATCTTCCCCGGATACGTCATCGTCAAGATGGTGATGACCGACGAGTCCTGGTATGCGGTGCGGAACATCCGCGGCTGCACGGGGTTTGTCGGGCCGTCCTCGAAGCCCATTCCTCTGACGAACGAAGAGGTGCAGCGGCTCGGGATGGAGAAGCGCAGCGTCGAGGTCTCCTACAAGATCGGGGACAGCGTCAACATCGTCGACGGCCCGCTCGAGGGCTTTATCGGCGTCGTGGACGAGATCGACAAAGCCCTCGAGCGGGCCGATAAAG
>CANQIG010000190.1 GCA_947623765.1 uncultured Clostridia bacterium
GCCTGAGGAGCATCACCATCGAGGAGGCGTAGTGGGCGCAGTAGCCGGAACGCGTCTCGAACAGGAACGCGTCGATGAAGCTCTCCTCGTCCCGAAGATCCAGAGATGAGTCGTAGGGGTACTGCCTGAGGTACGCTTCGATCGCCTTGGCTTTGTCGTAATCGCTTTCGAGGCCCTCAGTGATCGAAAGCGCGAGCGCCCGGACGCGGTCGGTCACGCCGGTGACGGCGAGCGCGCCAGCGAGCTGGTCCGCGATGAGCGGCTCCGGCGCACCGGCGGCTTCCGCCTCCCGGCGGCGCGCGACATAGTCCGCGTACGACTCCCGCGTCACGACGAGCGCGAGCCCGATGCCGTAGTATTCGCGGGAGGCGCGCTCGAGCGCGTCGTAGGAGAGCAGGCGCGCCGCCGGGACGGGGCGAACGCTGCGCAGCAGCTCGATCAGATAGGGATTCGCGAGATCAAAATCGAGGAAGCGGAGGTTGTAGCTGAAGTTCCGCCCCTTTGTGTCCGCATAGGTGAAGTCGTTCGGGTTTTCCGTGAGCGCGGACGTCACCTCGCTGGAAAGGGAGAGCGTGTATTCGGGGCGCAGCACGTCGTTCGTTTTCAGAAAACCGTACGCGACGGACGTCTTGCAGAGCTCCGAAAACGTCTGGACCTTCTCCTTCGGGATGCCGTTCGCCGAGAGCGTGTTCAAAAGCTCGACGTACCAGAACGCGTAATCCGTCTCTCCGCCGGGGAGTTCTTCCCATGTATCGCCGTTCAGCACGCCGTACTGTTCGCCCTCGAGGTAGACCGCCTTCCGGGTGGCCTTCGAGGTGAGGTAGAGCTCCTCGCGGTCGCCGCCGCCCGAAAGGCCGGCGCTGACGCTGCCCTGCCCGCCGTAGCCGAACAGGATGCCGGGGCTCCCCGACGGCGTGGAGAAGAAATACTGGACCTCCTGCACCGTCCCGCGGACGGCGGAGACGACGGCGTCCCCGAAGCGCAGGACGAAGCTCCAGTCGATGGGGTGCTCCGGCGCGGGGATCGCGAACGCGAGGAGCGCCGCGCAGAGCGTCAGCGGGACGAGCTGCACGGAGAACCGCGCGCCGTACAGCGCGGTCAGCTCGTTGAGCAGCAGGAAGACCGCCACCGCGACGAACAGCGGCGAGGGGTCGCCCTTTTGCGTGAAGCGGAGGATCACCGCGCCCGCGGTCGCGAGGGCGAACAGCCTGCGCGGCCACGGGAAGTGCTGGACCGCGAGCATCGCGAGATACCCGAGCGAGGCCGCGAGCGCTTCCGCGCCGAGCTCCAGCCGGAACAGCCCCGCGACCGCCGCCGCCATGACGCCGAGCAGCACCGCGTCGGCGATCCTACGGACACCGAGCAGCGCCCCGGCGAGGCGGATCCCGCCGAACAGCGCGGCGAGCAGCAGGACGAGCCAAAGCGTGAGGGAGATGTTCAGGAACATCCCCGCCGCCGTGGCCGCGATGCCGAGCATGACGAGGATCAAGACCAGCCGAAAGACCTCCTCGAGCACGCGGCTGCGAAAGGGATCGGTGTTCTCTCTCATCGCGCTCCCCCCTCTCCGGGCGCGTCAAAGACGCGCAGGAAGCCCGTCTCCTCCTTCGATTCGCGGAGCACGAGCACCGTTCCGTCGGGGATGGAATGTTCGCGTATCCACCCGTCCCACGATGCGTCGTCCATGGATTCGATCGCGCGGACCTCGTCGGGCAGATCCTCATAAAACGCGCGGAAGGTCTCGAAGGAGTCGACGATCTTCTCGCGGATCTCCCCCTTCGGTACGCAGAACAGGACCGGTTTCTTCTGCCGGCAGAAATAATACGCGAGCGCGACGGCCGCCTCGAGGTATTTGTCCCGGCGGATGACGTCTTCCAGCGCGCCCGTCACCGGCTCGGGGATCATCACGACCTGCATCCGCTGCATCTCCTTCGGCTCGGGCAGGCGCGTGAGGAGCGTGCCCGTGCGCGCGGAGTTCTTCCAGTGGATGCGGCGGATGCTGTCGCCGCGCCGGTACTCGCGCAGGTCGTTCCCGAGAGACGACTCGTCGAGGTAGGGCGTGCGCACCTCGAGGACGTTCTGCAGGACGTCGAGCTCGGGCGGGCGGGTGTTTTCGTCCGGGAGCGCCGGGCAGACCACGACTCGAAACGGCGCGGGCGCGGGAAATTCCACGCGCAGAAGGTGGAAGCAGTCCTCCACCCGGTACGCGCGAAGGCCGATCTCATATGTCCCCGCATAGCGGCAGATGAGCTCGGAGTCCGCGACAAAGCGCTCGCCGGGCTTCAGGGAGATCTCCTGCTCCGCCGCGATCCCGTTGAGCTGCGCCCGCTGCGTCTCCATGCGGAGCGTGATCCGCCCGAACGGCAGAAAGCCGACGTTCTCCACAAGGAGCCGGTACGCGGACGGCTCGCCCTTTGTGAGCCGGTGCGTGCGCACGGCGGCGCCTTCCTCCGGGAACGCCCCGGCGGAGACGTCCTGATGGAACCGGACCGTGACGCTCACGGCGATCAGGTATGCGGCGGAGGCGACTGGCAGAAGCAGCAGCGTGTAGAGCGCCGTAAACGGCAGCGCGCCGCCCTCAAAGCTCGCCCAGACGACGGAGAGCGTGAGCGACGCGAGATACAGCGCGAGCGCGCGCCCGTATGGCAGGACCTTCATGGCCGCCGCCTCACTGCAGACCGGGGATCCGGATCCCGGTGAGGATGCGCCGGACGACGTCTTCGCCGGAGCGGCGGGCCATGCGCGTCTCGGCGCGCAGCACGAGACGGTGCGGCAGCACGACGAGCGCCATATCGCGCACGTCCTCGGGGATCACGTACTCCCTGCCGCGCACATACGCGCGCGCCTGCGCCGCGCGGATCAGCGTGAGCGCCGCACGCGGGCTCGCGCCGTAACGGACCTCGTCGGAGGCGCGCGTCGCCTCGATGATCTCGGTGACGTATTTGAGAAGCTCGTCGTGGACTGTGACCTGCGACGTTTCGCGCCGCATTTCGATCACGTCTTCCGCGGTGAGCACGGGCTTCGTCTCCTCCTGCAGCGCGCCGGAAAGGAACCGGCTCGCCATCTCCATCGCGCCCTCGTTCGTCGGGTACCCCACGGAGAGCTTCATCATGAAGCGGTCGAGCTGGGATTCCGGCAGCGCATATGTCCCGACGGCGTCGATCGGGTTTTCCGTCGCGATGACCATGAACGGCTCGGGCAGCGGGTAGGTCACGCCGTCGATCGTGACCTGATGCTCCTCCATCGCCTCGAGCAGGCTGGACTGCGTTTTCGGGGAGCTGCGGTTGATCTCGTCCGCCAGCACGATCTGGTGGTTCACCGCGCCCATCACCGTCTCAAATTCGCCCGTCTTCGCATTGTATATGCTCATGCCGACGATGTCCCCCGGCAGCGTGTCCGGCGTGAACTGGATCCGCGCAAAGCTGCACTGCACGGAATTGGCGAGCGCCTTCGCGAGCGTCGTCTTGCCGACGCCCGGCACATCCTCGAGGAGCACATGGCCTCCCGCGAGAAGCGCCGTCACCACATGGCCGATCAGCTCCTCTTTCCCCACGATCCTCCTTGCGATGTTCCCCTGCAGGGCCGCGATCTTCTCTTTCTGCTCCACTTTTCTTCATCCTTTCCGGTCCGCATGTTCTTGGGATCCCTTCGTTTTCAGTATATCATTTCCCTTGAATAAAATCAAGGCTTTTCCGTTTGGCCGGTTCGTCGCACAGCCAAAGGCTGTTTCGTCGCGTTGGTCGTTCGCTCCGCTCACTTCGCCGCAGATTCCAGCGAGCCTTGCCTCGCGCTGGAAATCGTGTTCGTGTGGGAACCCCGCCTCCGTTTCCCGCGAGCCAGCGTAGGGCAAACGAAAGCGGCTTTGCCGCCGCGGCCAGAGGCCGGCTCGTCGCGCTGGTCGTTCGCTCCGCTCACTTCGCCGCAGATTCCAGCGAGCCTTGCCTCGCGCCGGAAATCGTGTCCGCGCGAGAAGTCCGCCTCCGTTTCCCGCGAGCCAGCGTAGGGCAAACGAAAGCGGCTCT
>CANQIG010000191.1 GCA_947623765.1 uncultured Clostridia bacterium
TGCCGAACACCTGCGCCCGCCCTGCGATATACGCGGCGAGCGCGTCCGCGCCGTCGAACGGCACCTCGGCGAACGCCTGGTCGCAGTAGTTCACGGAGTACCCTGCGCGGAGAAAGCGCTCCCGCTCGTTTTCGAGGCAGTACGCCGCCGGGATCCCGCCCGTCCTGCGAAGCGCGGCCAGCGTCTCCGCCGCCGTCCCCGCCGCGAGCTGTTCGGCGAGCAGATACCCGCCGCTTTTCAGCGCCCCGAGCGCGTCCTCCGGGATGCACAGCGCGAAAAGCCCCGCCGCAAGGTCGAACGGCCCTTTTCCCGCGCCATGCCCGTCCCAAAGGACGACCTGCTCGGGCGGGTGCCCGAGCGCGCCGAGCAGCGCCGCGTCCGCCCCGGAGAGCGCGAGCACGCGGCTCTCGGGCTTAAGGAAATCCCGCAGCTTCTGCACCCGGTCCCACGGGAACGCGCCGTCGAGCGCCGCCCAGTCGAACGCGCCGCTCATGTGTTTTTGTCCGTCTGGTGAAAGGTCTTGAGGTTCCCGGTCTTCTTGTGGCGCTTTCCGAGCTCCGCCTCCACGTCCTCGGGCGCGATGCCCTCATGGACCATCATCACCGCGAGATGATACAACAGGTCGCTGATCTCCCCCACGGTCGCGGTCTTCTCCCCGTTTTTCGCGGCGATCAGCACCTCGCTCATCTCCTCGCCGCACTTTTTGAGGATCTTGTCGAGTCCCTCGCGGAACAGGTAACAGGTATAGGAACCCTCCTCGCCCGCCTTCGCCCGCTCGGCGACGGTCTCGCAGAGACTGCGCAGAACGTCTTCCATCTGTCCAACACTCCTTTACGCTTTGAAGATCTCTTTGAAAAAGCAACTGTGGTTCCCGGTGTGGCACGCCGCGCCCGTCTGGATCACCTTGACGAGCAGCGTGTCGTCGTCGCAATCCGCGTCGATCTCCACTACCTTCTGCACATGGCCGCTCGTCGCGCCCTTGTTCCAGAGGCACTGCCGGCTCCGGCTGTAAAACCATGTGTACCCGGTCTCCAGCGTCTTCGCCATGGATTCCCGGTTCATATACGCCAGCATCAGGGCCTCCCCGGTGCCCGCCTCCTGCACGACGGCGGGGATCAGCTCCGATTTCAGGAAGTACCGCTCGAGCTGGTCCTCCAGCTCCGCGCGGGAGAGATTTCCTTTCGCGGAGAGGTGCTGGCAGGCCGCGAGCGCCGCGCGCAGATCCAGCTTCCCGTTGTAGATCGACCGCCCGGCGATCGCGCCGTACAGCCCGAGATTGTTGAGGTCCACGATGTCCTTGAGGCTGCTGACGCCGCCGCTCGCGATCACCGAGCAGGAGACCGCGCGGTTCACCTTGTCGAGCATCATGAGGTTCGGCCCGCTCATCATGCCGTCGGTGTCGATGTCCGTGACGATCAGGTACCGCACGCCGGCCTGCTCCATCCGCTTCGCCATTTCGAGGTAATCGACCTCGCTCTGCGAGGTCCATCCCTCCGCCGCGACGAGCCCCTTCCGCGCGTCGATGCCCACCGCGATCCGCTTGCCGTACGCCGACGCCGCTTCCCGGACAAACGCCGGGTCGCTGAGCGCCGCCGAGCCGAGGATCACGCGGTTCACGCCGTTTTCGAGATAATATTCGATGGCGCTGCGGTCCCGGATGCCGCCGCCCACCTCGATGTTCAGCCCTGTCCCGCGCCGGACCGTGAGGATCGCGCCGTCGTTCACGGGCTTTCCGGCCTTCGCGCCGTCGAGGTCGACCATATGCAGCCACCGCGCCGAGGTCTCCTCAAAGCGCCGCGCGGTCTCCAGCGCGTCTCCCGCGACGCGCTCCACCGTATCGTAATCGCCCCGGTATAGCCGGACGGGCACGCCGTCCTTCAAATCGATCGCCGGTAACAGGATCATATGCCGCACTCCTTCCGTCCGTTTTCTTTCGTGCCGTCCGCGAGCGTTCCCTTCGTGGAGAGCGCGCCGCGCCCGGTCTGCGCCACGGCGTCGCCGAGCGCGTGCGCCGCCGCCTTAAAGAGCGCTTCGATCATGTGGTGAGCGTTCTTCCCACTGAGCGCCTTGAGGTGCAGCGTGATCCCCGCGTGGACCGCGAACGCCCGGAAAAACTCCTCGGTCATGCAAACGTCGAATTCCCCGACGCGCTCCTGCGGGAACTCCGCCTCAAAGACGAGATACGGCCTGCCGGAGATGTCGAGCGCGCAAAAACCAAGCGCTTCGTCCATCGGGATCATCGCCGAGCCGTACCGCCGGATGCCCGCGCGATCGCCGAGCGCCTCCCGAAACGCCGTCCCGAGCACGATGCCCACGTCCTCCACCGTGTGGTGGCAGTCCACCGCGAGGTCCCCTTCGGCCCGCACGCGCAGCCCGAACTCGCCGTGGACGCTGAGCGCCGTCAGCATATGGTCGAAAAAGCCGATGCCGGTCGAAATGTCCGCCGCGCCGCCGTCGAGGTCCAGCGCGAGATCGATCTTCGTCTCCTTGGTCTCGCGCTTCACCGAAGCCGTCCTTGTCATGAAGCTCCCCCCTTCTTTTCCTTCGCAAAATAGTCCCGCACGGCGGAGAGCACCGCCGCATTTTCTTCCTCCGTTCCCGCCGTGATGCGCAGCGCGGACAGCCCGCCGAAGTGCCGCACCGAAACGCCCGCCGCGCGCAGCGCTTCGTTCAGCGCCGCCGCATCAGGCAGGCGCAGCGTCACGAAATTCGTGCAGCTCGGGACGGGTGAAAACCCGCCCGTCTCCTCCGCGATCCGCCTCAGGCCCGCTTCGAGCGCACCTTTCGCCGCGATGAGCGCGCGCGCCGCGCCGTCGCAGAACTCCGTTTCCCGCAGCACGGCCGCCGCCGCGCACTGCGAGAGCGCGTTCACGTTGTACGGCGACCGCGCCGCCTGCAGCGCGCCGATCAGCGTCCCGTTCCCGACGGCGAACCCTACGCGCAGCGCCGCGAGGCCAAGCGCCTTCGAGCACGTCCGAAGCACCAGCAGGTTGTCGTATTCCGTGCACACATTGAGGACGCTCTGGTCCCAGAAGTCCATATACGCCTCGTCCACAACGACAAGCGCCGAGACCGACCGGACGAGCCGCAGGATCTCCTCCCTTGGCACGCCCCGGCCCGTCGGATTACACGGGTTCGAGAAGATCAGCAGCCGCACGTTTTCCTTATTGCACGTCTCAATCACTTTGTCCACGGAGATCTCCCAGTCCGCCCCGGCTTCGATCTCCACATGGCGGCATTCCGCGAGGTACCCGTAAAACGCGTACATCGAGAAGTCCGGGGAGACCGTCGCGAGCGCATCCCCCTTTTGCAGGAAGGTCTGGAGCAGCACGGAGATCAGCTCGTCGGAACCGTTCCCCGCGCAGACGTTTTCCGCCGGGACGCCGTACCGCGATGCGAACGCCTCCCGGAGCGCCCGCGCCTCGGGGTCGGGATAGCGGTTCATCGGGAGCGCGAGCGCCTCCCGCAGGATCTTCTCCCGCAGCGCGTCCGGCAGCGGCAGGAACGATTCGTTCGCGTCGAGCCGCACCGGCAGCGCCGCGGTATTCGGCGCATAAGGGGTCAGCCCGGCGGCCTTTTCATTCAGCTTGAACATTTACGCTTCCTCCGCCGCCTGCCGCACTTTGAGCGCGTTCGCGTGCGCCGTCAGCCGTTCCGCCTCGGCGAACCGGATGATGTCCGGCGCGGCCTCGAGCAGCGCGTCCTTCGTATAGTAGATGAAACTGGATTTCTTGATGAAGTCGTCCACGGAGAGCGGGGAGAAGAACCGTGCCGTGCCGCCGGTCGGCAGCACATGGTTCGGCCCCGCCCAGTAATCGCCGAGCGGTTCCGGCGTGTAGTGCCCGAGGAACACCGACCCCGCGTTGTCGAGCTTCCCGAGGTATTCCATCGGGTCCTCCGCGCAGACCTCGAGGTGCTCCGGCGCGAGCTCGTTGACGAGCTCCACGGCCTCGTCCATGTCTTTGGTGACGAGGATCGCACCGCATTTGTCGATGGATTCGCGCAGGATCTCCTT
>CANQIG010000192.1 GCA_947623765.1 uncultured Clostridia bacterium
CGCGATGCGCTCCGCGTACTCGTCGGAACCTACGGCCTCATTCTCGAGCTCGTACCGCAGGCCGTCGTTGACGAGGCGCTGGTTCTCCAGCTCCGCCTCGAGCGCGGCAAGCTCCGCCTGCTTCGCGCCGATGGCCGTGCCCTGAGCAAACAGCATCACGATGAGGAAAACAGCGAAAACAAGAAGCGCGACCTTCAGCAGAAGGCTCCCCTTCCGTTTCGGCGCCCTGACCTCTTCCATGCGCATCGCCTCCCTTCCCGAATATGAGCGAACTACCAAATACGGCTGGAATCATTATATAATAATTCCCCCGTAGGTTTCAAGTCTTTTTTGCACTTTTTTTCGATTTTTTTGCTTTTCCTCCCGCCGTTTTCTCCCTTTTCCGCCGCAGCCCTCCGATTTTCCCCCGGAAAAACGCGGCCAGACGGTCCCGTCTGCGGCGAAAACGCTCCCAAAGGCCGGGCAGAAACCGGCGCATGACAAAGCCGACCGTCCCGTTGACAAGCAGGAACCCGATCAGCTCCGCACCCGCCTGGAAGAAGCGGAGCCGCCCGTTTTCCACCGCGAGCGCAAGCAGGAACGTGGAGATCCCCGCGAGCAGGCAGAAGAGCACATCCGTCGCGAAACGGGCCGCCTTTCCCCGCAGAAGGACGATGTGCGCCGCCTCAAACACCGCGAAAAGCAGGCCGAGCGCCGCGCCGAACACCGCGCTCCAAAGGAGCGCCAGCGGGTCCGGCGCGTTCATTTGAAGATCCTTTGCAGGAGCGTCTGCGGCTGCACGCCGTCGGCATAGGAGAGCGCGATCACCCTGCCCTTGACGAGCAGTTCGCCGGTCTCGCCATTCATGTTCTCGATGTAGAGCCCCTCCCCCTTGATGTGCATCCGGCCGTCGGCGGTCTCGGCCGTGATGAGCTCCTCGCTGAAAAAGTCGACCCGCACGATCCCTGTCGCCACAAGGCGGGCGCGGTTTTCGATCTGCAGGGTATGCTTTGCATTCTGCGGCGCCAAACGGGATCCCCCTTTCCAAACAGAAGGAGCCGGAGACCCGCGTCCCCGGCTCTGCTGTTTATGGATATGCATTCGTTCCCGCCGTTATGCCTGCCGCAGTGCTTCCTTCGGATGGAACCGCCGCACGATCGCGTTGAATCGGAAGATCACGACCGCAAAGCACAGCGAACCCGCCGCCGAGCACACCGTCGCGGCGGCGCTGATCGGCCCGTTCAGCACGAACTGCCCGTAGACATCGATGAGCTCCGCGGCAAAGCGCAAAAGGCAGACGACCCCGAGCAGCGCGGAAGCTTTTCGCCGCGCAATGCCGCTGACCGCCATGCGGCGCGCCGCCGTCAAAGACGCGAGAACGCGCGCGCAGACGAGGAGCAGGAAGCCCCAGAGGATCCCAGCGCTGAGCAGGATCGCCGCGCCGAACACGAAGAGCCCGGCATCGCCGCTTCCGACGAACGACCGGAGCATCCCGTCCGGCCCGAGCGCGAAGACCGCCGCCCAGTCGATCTGCCCGATGGACTGGAGCAGCGCCGCAAAGAGCACGGAGAGCACGAACGTCGGGAGCACGGAGACCACGACCATCGCGACGACCGTCGGGATGCGGAGCAGCGTCAGCCCGGCGGTGCCAAAGCGCGCTGAATTCCGCCGCTTTCCCGTGGCGTAGATCATCCAGAGCGCAACGATCACGAGGAGCGGCAGGGGCACGGCGACAAGGAGCGCGAGCACAGTCCCGTCCACCCGAACGTGCGTCAGCCGTTCCAGCAGATCGCCGTCCGGGAGCATCGAAAACAGCGGTGGGTCGCCGACAAACACCCGCACGCACGACAGCACGGCGGCGAGCGTCGAGAACACGGCGGCCAGCAAAAAGATGGTCGACCCCGCGAGCGCGCGCAGCGCCTCCTGCGCCGGAGAGGGCGGCCGATTTTCCGGCGCAGGTCCCTCCGGGACCGGAGCTTCGATCGGCAGGCTTTCAGAAGAACCACGCTCTACCTGAGGCTCCTTCGGAGCCGTCATTTCCTGCTGCGGGATCTCAGTCGGAGCTGTTTCTGACGGGAGAACCGCAGGTTCCTCCAAAATCGGCGCCTCTATCAGCGGACTTTCAGGAGAACGGCTCTCCTGCTCAGGCTCCTCCGCAGCGGTCGTTGCCGTCTGCTGGGCCTCAGGCGCAGCGGTCTCCGAAGGGGCAACCTTAGGCGCAGGGGCTTCTGACTTGTCGGGCGCCTCCGCGCGGGCTGTATTCTCCCCGTTTTCAACAGGCGTGCTCTCCCGTTTCTCCTCTCCGTTCTCCCGCTCGCATTCGCACGGGGAACCGTCCGCGGGAAGCTCCCTCCCGCATTTTTCACAGATCATGGCGATCTTCTCCCTTTCCAAAAATCGTCGGCTGTCCGCGGGAACCGGGCGGTTCCCGCAGGCCTACCGGTTGACCGCGACGATATTCCAGTCTTTGTCCATCACAACGATGTCCGCGCGCTTTCCCGCCGCAAGGCTGCCGATCTCCGCGTCGAGGCCGATCTGGCGCGCGGGCGTGAGCGTCATGGCGCGCAGCGCGTCCTCCGGTGCGATGCCCCACCGGAGCAGATTCCGGAACTCGTCGTACAGGTTCGTCACCGAGCCCGCGATGGTCCCGTCGGCAAGCGTCGCTTTGCCGTCCCGCACGGTCACGCTGTTGACGCCGAGCATTCCCTCGCCGTCCCCGACGCCGCTCAGGCGGATCGCGTCGCTGACGACGCAGACGCGCTCCGGCATCAGCCGGAACGCCGTGCGCACGACCGCCGGATGCAGGTGTATCCCGTCGCAGATCAGCTCGCCGCAGACGTACTCCGTATCGAACACCGCCCCGACGACGCCCGGCGCGCGGTGCGTAAACCCAGTCATGGCGTTGAACAGATGGGTCGCGTGCGACGCGCCGCGCCGGAACGCGTCCTTCGCCGTCTCATAATCGGCGTTCGTGTGCGCCACGGAGACAGTGCAGAGCTTCGACGCCTGCTCGACAAAGCCGCAGTCGTCCTCCTCCGGTGCGATGTCGACCAGCCGGATGATCCCGCCGCAGCCGTCATAGAGCCGCCGGAACATCGCAAAGTCAGGCTTTCGGATGAACTCGTCCCCCTGCGCGCCCTTCTTCTTCGGCGAGATAAACGGCCCCTCGAGGTTCACGCCGACGATCCGCGCGCCGTCCTCATCCGCCATGCAGCCACGCACCGTTTCCAGCGCCGCAGCGATCTCCTCCTCGCCCACGGTCATGGTCGTCGGGCAGAACGAGGTGACGCCCTTCGTGAAGAGGAACCGCGCGAGCGCGCGCAGGCCCTCCCGGTCCGCGTCGCAGGTATCCGTGCCCACGCCGCCGTGGATGTGGATGTCGATAAAGCCGGGCACGAGCGTATAGCCCGCGCAGTCCACCGCAAGCTCGTCTTCCCGGACCTCAAGTTTCTCCGCGATCCGGGCGATCCTCCCGTCCTGCACTTCAAGATCGAGCTTTTTGAAGCGGAAATCCCCGTCGAGGACCGTTCCGTTCAGATAATACATACGACTTCCTCCCTTTTTCACTTCCATACGGCGCTAAAGCATCTGAAAGAGCACGAGCAGCGTCACGCCCGGCAGCCCGAGCAGTCCGGAGACCGCAAGGCTCAGCGGCGCGACCTGCATCGCGACGCCCGTCAGCGGCGCGAGAAAGTGCAGCGCGAACAGCGCCGCGATCCCGAGCACCGCGGAAGCTGCAAACGATTTCAACCGATTCCGCACCTCTTTTCCATTTCTTTCTCGGAAAAGCATATGCGGGGCCGTCCAAAATTATGGTTCCTCCTCGAGATCCGGCGCGAAATCCACCTTCCCCGCCGAGACATACGCCGAGAGCACGAGGACCGGAAGCGGCGTGCCGACCGTCAGGACCCGTTTTTCGCTGCGGTGCGAGATCACGCCGTCGAAGACGAAATGCTCCCCCGGAAAGCGGTCCAGCGAGACAAACCCCTCCGCGCCGTTCGGAATCCGCACAAAAA
>CANQIG010000193.1 GCA_947623765.1 uncultured Clostridia bacterium
CCAAAAGACGTATCACTCAAACTCCTTAACGCGGAAAACGGTGCAGCTCCCCGCCGCACGGTGCATTTGAATGAGCCGGCTCATGCGCCGCGTGTTCCGAGGGTCTTCCAGCCGTGGACCCTTTCTCTGTTCGGTACGGTGCGCACATCTGCTCTGCACGAAGCTATTATACCGCGTTTTCCGGGGATTGTCAAATAAAATCCGCAAGAAAATCGCCGATTTTTCGGAATGCTTCCGCGGTGTGGCTCTCCCCTGCCGTCTCCTCCAAAAGGACGACGGTGTAGACCGGAACGCCCTCCCGGTCGCAGAGATACCCGGCATACCAATAGTTCAGGATCTCTTCCCCGCCTTCCGTGAATGCGCCTGTCTGCGCGGTCCCGGTCTTGATGCCGGACTTGCAGCGCGTCGGCGCGCCGACCCGCGCCGTGCCGTAACGCGCGGTGCTCTCCATATACGCCATCAGGCGGTTGGCAGTCGTTCGGCGCATGACCGTAACGCTTTCCGGGACCGGTTCTTCCTTGACGACGCCGGTTTCATCGACCGTCCCATAGATGACGTATGGCTTTTTGTATTCGCCGCCGGAGGCGATCGCGCTGACCGCCCCCGCAAGCTGAACCGGAGAGACGAGCGTGTCTCCCTGGCCGAACGCGAAATTCGCGCGCGCCCGCGGGTTCATCAGCGCCAGTTCCGAGGACAGGGTGCTTTCATCGGTATACATCGCAGGAGCGAGTTCAAGACTTTCCCCAAAGCCAAGGCGACGCGCCATCTCCAGGATCGCGCCCGCGCCGATTTTTTCCGCGAGGTGGATAAAGTACCCGTTGCACGACTTCCGGAGCGCCGTATGCAGATTGACCTCGCCGTGCGGGATCCCTTCGTAGCACGAGAACTCCAATCCGTCCACCTCCGTGCTTCCTTTGCAGACGTACGTCTCCCGGTAGTCGTACCCGCCCTCGAGCGCGGCAGCAGCGCCGACCAGCTTAAAGACAGACCCCGGCGCGTACCCGCAGAGCACACGGTTTAGAAACGGCGCGTTTTCGTCCGTCATGCTCTCTGCCAGCCGGTTCGGATCGACGGCGGGAAAGCTCGCCGAGGCGAGCACTTCGCCCGTTTCGACGCGCAGAACGACCGCCGCACCCTTTCCGATCTCTGCACAGGCATCCTCCACGGCGATTTGGACGTCCCTGTCCAAGGTCAGCGCGACGCCGCTTTTCCCGGGCTGATAGGAGTTTTCCACCAGCATTCCTTCGCCCGAGATCGCGCCGCCAACGGCGTTGATGGCAAAATGGACGTCGATCTTCCCCTGTTCCTGCGAAAGCAGGTCCTCAAAGCTATACTCGATCCCGTCCGCACCCTTTTCGTTTTCCAGATATCCGATCAGGTTCGCCGCGGGCTGCTTTTCCTCGTATCGCCGAAAGATCGAAAAGGTCTCGATGTTTTTGTCGCTGACCGGCGTCTCCACTTCGACGAGAAACGGTTTCTCTGATTCCAGAGCCAAACGCAGTTCCTCCCGCTTCTCCCCGTTTGTCGCGGCGTGCAGACGGCTCAGAGAATCGACGTCCGGCACGACCGCGGCGACCAGATACTGGGACGTGTTGGTCAATGGGACAAGGTTTCGGTCATAGACCGTGCCCCGGGAGGAAGCCACGTGCAGTGTGTACATACTCTGCTGCCCGACAACTTCCGTATAGCTCTCTCCCGAAACGGAAGCGCTCGCGGTACCCAAGATGGAGACCGTGAGAAGCACCATGACGAGAGCGTAAGAAAGAATGGCTCGACGGATCATAAAAAACGCCTCCGAACGCAGTATGGGCTGCGCCGGGAGGCGTTATTCACGTTTTTTGCCTGCGGAGAAACGCGCCCTTTGCTACCTCGCGGTCGGTTTTCGCGAAAACGGTCATGGTCGCGTGCGGCGCAGACTCGATCGGCTCCATATCCGCATTGAAGAGCTCGTCCAGCCGGAGATCGAACGGCTTGCCGCCCGGTTCCAAAACGCTGAATGTCTCGCCGTGGAAGAATCGGTTGCGCTGTGTCAGGCAGAGAAAGCCGTTTCGCGTCCCCTCGGAGACCGCAGCCACTTCCCAGTGCCGCGTGTACCCGTCCCGAAGCACATCCTGTCCGGGCTCGCCGCCAAGGTAAAACCCCGTGCTGTACGGACGATGGCTGATCCTGTCCATTTCCTCGCGCGCCCACGCAGGCACGGGTTCTCCCCGGAGCGCTGCGTCCACTGCGTGGCGGTAGGCGTTCGTTACGCACGCGGTATAATAGGCGGATTTGGCTCTGCCTTCGATTTTGAAGCTCGAGATGCCCGCCGAGATCATTTCCGGGATGTGCTCGATCATGCACATATCCCGCGAATTCAGGATAAAGGCGGCGTTTTGCTCCTGATGGAGCACGAACGGCTCGTTCGGCCGCGTGCGCTCTACGAGGTAATAATCCCAGCGGCAGGGCTGGGCGCAGTTGCCGCAGTTCGCATCCCGGCCGGTGAAATAGTTCGAGAGCAGGCAGCGGCCCGAAAAGGAAACGCACATGGCGCCGTGGACGAAGGCCTCGATCTCCAACTCCTTCGGCGTTTTCGCGCGCAGCTCCGCGATCTCGGAGAGCGACATCTCCCGCGCGAGGACCACGCGCGACGCGCCGAGATCGTAAAACGCAGAGGCGGCGGCGTAATTCACCACGCCGGACTGCGTGGAGATATGCACGTCCACTTTTGGCGCGCAGCGCTTCGCGAGCGAGAGCACGCCGAGATCCGTGACGATGAATGCGTCGACGCCCGCGTCTGCACAGCGCTCGAGAAATCCCGGAAGGGTCTCGAAATCCTCGTTGCGGGGCAGCGTGTTGCACGTCACATAGGCTTTCGCGCCGCGCGCATGGCACAGCTTCACAGCGTGCACGATCTCCTCGTCGGTGAAATTCGACGGCGCGGAACGCATCCCAAACGATTTTCCCGCAAGGTAGACGGCGTCCGCGCCGTATTCCAGCGCGGCTTCCAGTCGTTCCGTATCTCCGGCCGGGGAAAGGATCTCCGGGCGGTTCAAAGTCTGTAAGTGTTCCATCAGGCCAATCCTGCGACGGCGAGGTTTTCCGCGTGCTCTTCCGCCGTCTTCGCGTAGTAAGGCGTCCCGTAGGCGTCATGGCAGAAATAGTAGTAGTCCGCGCCTTCCTCGGACGGGAAGATCGCTGCGTTGAGCGCGGCGAGGCCGGGGTTGCAGATCGGCCCGGCGGGCAGCCCGGTAACGCCGCCCTCCGAGGCGTACGTCAGGTACGGGCTGACGTAGCCGTCCGGCGCAGTGCTTGAACGGTACGGGTAATAGGAGGTCGAGTCGCAGTCCAAAGAAAAGATGTCGTGCTCCTCGCCGTGTTCCAGACGGTTCCGCAGGATCGCGGAGATCATGCCCATGTCCTCCTCATCCGCGGCCTCTGCCTGAATGATCGAGGCGAGAATGACGATCTCATCCAGCGTATATCCGGATTCCCGGATCCCTTCCCGCATCTCGTCGGACAGGCGCGTCTGGAAGTTGTACAGGAAACGCTCCAGCAGGGCTTCGATGGTATCGTTCTCGAAGAACTGATACGTATCCGGGAACAGATACCCCTCGAGGCGATAGATCCGATCGTTCACGGGGATCTCCCCGACCTCGTCGTACCAGTCGAAGACGCGGGAGTCGCAGTACTCTTCGATCTCCTCCGCCGTGTAGAATCCGTTGTCCTCGAAGATCTGCGCGAGATCCAATACCGTGATACCCTCCGGGAACAGGATCTGGATCTCTTCACCCATATCCGGCCCGGCCTGCAGCTGGTTGATGATGTCCTCATAGTCGAGATTTGTGGCGATCTCAAACGACCCGCTGGAAAAATAGTCCATATTGGTCCGGATCTTGCAGTAGAGGGAGAAAAACTCCGGTTTTTCGATCACATGGCTCTTATAGAGGAGGTCGGCGAGTTCCTCGCTCGTCATCTCCTCCTCCGGGAGCTCTATGGTGACAGTTCCTT
>CANQIG010000194.1 GCA_947623765.1 uncultured Clostridia bacterium
CCGCTCGCTGCTGTCGTTCGCGGGCAGCACGAAGGGCACGCTGGGGCAGGATCTGCTCGACGCGCTCAACGCATAAACGAAAAAAACACGCGGGGGCGCTTCGGCGTCCCCGCCGCTTTTCGCGAGGAAAACGCGGGCAAAATCGGGATCTGCGTTCTTTTCGGGAAAAGCTCTTGACATTTTTCGGATTATCGGGTATACTATATCAGGTACTGCAAAGGCGGGCGCCTTTTCCTTGACTTTCCGGCCCGGCTGTGCTATAATACCCCTTGCGACACGGAGAGGTGTCCGAGTGGTTTAAGGAGCCGGTCCTGAAAACCGGTGATCCCGCGAGGGACCAAGAGTTCGAATCTCTTCCTCTCCGCCAAAAGATGATCCGTTTTTTGCATAGATCCACCGTGGAGAAGTACCCAAGTGGTGAAGGGGCTCCCCTGCTAAGGGAGTAGGTCGGGTTACCGGCGCATGGGTTCAAATCCCATCTTCTCCGCCACGCCCCGGGAACGCAGGCTTCTGCGTTCCCGGGGCTTTTTCCGTTGTCCCGGCGTTTTGGAGGTCCCGCTCCGGAACCTGAGAAACTTTCGCTTTGGTGGTCGGAGGCCCCGCACCTCCCGATTCAAAAAAGCTCTGTATTGTAGGGGAGGAACGCCGCAGCTCGCCGCCGGGTAGCGTAGCGCTTTCGCCCGTCGTCCGGGAGACGCGCTCTGCCGTTTTGTCCGCTCGGGAGACCGGGCGGGCTTTTCTGTTTTCGCAGAAAAACTGTAAAAGGCGGTGAACTTGCCTCTTTTGGGTGGCCGGAGGCCCCGCACCTCCCGGTTCAACTGGATGGGGAAAACGCCGCAGCCCTGCCGCCGGGGATGTTGCTCTTTCGCCCGTCTACTCGGAGACGTGCGCTCTTCCGTTTTGTCTGCCCGGGAGGTCGGACGGTTTTTGATTTTTTTGAAAAACTGTACAAAAAAGCGGTGAACTTGCCTCTTTTTATTGACATTTGAAGAATGAAATGGTATAATTTTCTTAAGTTCCGATCCATCCCATACAGGAGGCTGTTTTCCATGAAAGCATTACCCAAAAGCAAAGTCGCCGCGTTCGCGGTGGGGCAGCTGGGATGGGCCATGATGTCCGGGCTCATCTCCAACTGGCTCGTCTACTTCTACCAGCCGGACGCCGCGTCGCAGGCGTCCGGGCAGACAATCTTCGTGCCGCAGGGCCGCGTCTTCCTCGGCGTGTTCACGGTGATCGGCGCGATCACCGCGCTCGGCCGCATCTTTGACGCCGTGACCGACCCGTGGATCGCGTCGCTCTCCGACCGGTGCAAGTCGAAAAACGGGCGGCGCATCCCCTTCATGAAGTGGGCGTCGCTGCCGCTCGCCGTCTCGACGGTGCTCGTGTTCTGGGCGCCTGTCGGCGGGGAGAGCTCCGTCAACGTCGTCTGGATGTTCGTTTTCGTCATGGCGTATTACCTCTCGATCACCGCGTACTGCACGCCGTTCAACGCGCTGATCCCGGAGCTCGGGCACGACCAGAAGCAGCGCCTGAACATCTCCACGGCGATCTCCCTGACGTTCATCGTCGGCACGGCGTTCGCCTATGCCGCGCCGATGATCTGGGGCGCGATGGAGGGGAGCCTCGGGCGCGTCATGGCGATCCGCGTGACCTTCCTGATCTTCGCCGTGATCGCGTTCGTCTGTATGCAGGTGCCGGTGTGGACCATCCGCGAGAAGGACTATGTGGAGACGAAGCCCACCGAGGGCAGCGCCGTCTCCTCGCTGGTGAAGACCTTCAAGAACAAGGATTTCTGCGTGTTCGTCGCCTCGGATATCTTCTATTGGGTCGGCCTGACGATGTTCCAGACTGGGCTGCCGTTCTTCGTGACCTCCCTCCTCCAGCTCGACGAGAGTATGTCGACGGTGTTCTTCGTCGCGATGACGGCGCTTTCACTGGTGTTTTACCTGCCGGTCAACCTCCTGACGAAGCGCATGGGCAAGAAAAAGCTCGTGCTGCTCGCGTTCGGGATGTTCGCCGCGGCGTTCCTCTTCACCGCGATGATGGGCGGCGGGCTCGGCATCCCCGCCGTGGCGCAGGGCTTCATCCTCGTCGTGGTCGCCGCGTTCCCGATGGCGATCTTCGGGATCCTGCCGCAGGCGATCGTCGCCGATGTCGCGGAGTGCGAGGCGGTGAAGACCGGCGAGAACCGCGAGGGGATGTTCTACGCCGCGCGGACCTTCGCGTTTAAGCTCGGGCAGAGCGTCGCGATGCTGCTGTTCACGGCGCTTGCGACCATCGGCACAGGCGGCACGGGCTACCGCGTCGTCGCGGCGGTCTCCGGCGGGCTCGCGGTCCTCGGCGGCGTGCTGCTCACGTTCTATAACGAAAAGCGCGTGGAAAAGGGCCTGAGGGGGAAGAGCGCATGAAGCTGATCCCGGAAGAGACGCTCGAAAAGGCCATGCGGGAGGAAGTGGAGCCGTTCCTCGCGCCGCACTGTACCAAGGGCAAATGGCGCGATGAACTCTACTACGAGCGCTTCACGCTCCCGAACGCAAAGGGGACCGTCGTCATCAGCCACGGATTCACCGAAGCGTCCGTGAAATTCCACGAGTTCATTTTCTACCTGCTGCAGTCGGGCTGGAACTGCGCGGTGCTCGACCACCGCGGCCACGGGTATTCCGTGCGCGCGGGGAAGGATCCGAACGTCGTGCACATCGACGCGTTCCGGCAGTACGTGGAGGACCTCCACGGCTTCGTCCATGAGGTCGTTCTGTCCGACGCCGCAAAGCCGACCGTCCTCTTCGGGCACTCGATGGGCGGGTGCATCGCCGCGCAGTATCTGGAGGAATACCCGGAGGACTTTTCCCGGGCGATCCTTAACGCGCCGATGCTCGGTCTGCAGAGCGGCGGGATGCCGCCGTGGCTCGGGGTGCTCGTCTGCGACCTGATGTCGCTCGTCGGCAAGGGCAAGGAGAAGCTGTATTTCCACTCGGATTTTCGGCCCGACGCCGTGTTCGAGGAGGACTGCGCCACGTCCCGCGCGCGGTTCGATTTCTATCAGTCGCTGCGCCGGGAGCAGAAAGAGCTGCAGACCTCCGCCGCGAGCTACCGCTGGACGCGGGAGGCGATCCTCGCGGGGAAAAAGGCCGTGCGGGATGCGGGGAAGATCCGCGTGCCGGTGCTGCTCCTGCAGGCGGAGAACGACACGCTCGTCTCCCCGCAGGCGCAGGAAGCGTTCATCCAAAAGGTGCAGGACGGCCGCCTCGTGCGCGTCGCGGGCTCGAAGCACGAGATCTACCGCTCCTCGAACGCGATCCTCGAGGAATACTGGCGCGTCCTCCTCGACTTTTTGGAGACCGAAATGAAATAAAAACCGACATGGCCGGGAACCGTTCCGTCGAACGTTCCCGGCCATGCTGTGTCCTTTTCCAAAAGTCCCGCAGGAGAGTGCCCGCGCTCATCCGTCCGCTTCCGCGTCCGCCGTTTCCGGAGTGTCCCGACGCTGCGCCTCTCGGAGGCCTGCGAGCCCGCCGTTTTCATAGACCGCCTCGAGATCCACGGCGTCCGGGCCGAGGGACAGCCCGCGCAGGCTGTTCGCGATCAGGACGCCCTTTTCCGCGTCGCTGAGGCTGCGCACGGGCTTTCCGTTCCACGTCATGCGCAGCGCGCCGTCCTCGTCCGATTCAAATCTGTACGTCAGGCCGAACGGGACGTAGGCGGCGAGCATTTCCCGCGTTTTCTCCGGTTCTTCGGCAGGCTCCGGCACGTCCTGAAAATCGACGCGCACCGCCCCGTCGGAAAAGCCGAGCTGTCCGAAAGCCAGCGGCGTATCGTCCGCGTACGCGCGCTTTTCGACGTACACCGCGCCATCTTGGGCGCGCAGAAGGAAGTCGTAATTCCCCCGGTCGGACATCTCGTAAGACGCGCCGTTTTTGTAGTCGTACACGACAAAGCGCGTGTCGATGATCCCCGAGCCGAACGTGTACGTCGCGCAGAGGTCGCGCA
>CANQIG010000195.1 GCA_947623765.1 uncultured Clostridia bacterium
CCACGTCGCCGGGCCGCGCGAGGTTCCAAAGCTCCGGCAGTTCCCCGCCGGAAAGCCCCTTTTCCTGCAAGAGCGTCCCCATGCCGCCGTCAAAGATCACGGCCTCTTTTCCGAATTTCTCCAAAACCGGATGCATCATTCGTCTCCCTCTCTAAACCGCCGCGCGCCCGTCGTGTGGAATTTCTCCGCATCCCCGGACCGCGCGAGGTCCCAAAGCTCCGGCAGTTCCCCGCCGGAAAGCCCCTTTTCCTGCAAGAGCGTTCCCATGCCGCCGTCGAAGATCACGGCCTCTTTTCCGAATTTCTCCAAAACCGGATGCATCATTCGTCACCTTCCCCGAAGCGCCGCGCCGCCCGCGCCGGGTCGCGCGTCACGCCGATGAACGCCGTCACGGACTTCACCGGCACCATCAAGAGCGAGTCGGTCAGCGTCACGCCGATCGTCTTCTCCGGGTGCAGCCGCGCGAAGATCTCCCGCTGCGCCGAAAGCGGCACGTCGCCGTAGCCCGGCGAAAAGCGGGGCCGCGTGAACGCGCCCGCCGCCCGCTCCGCGCGGTCGAGCGCGCCGTGGACTTCATCAATATAACTCTCGATCAGCGCGTTGCAGACCGCGTGCGCCGCCGCGCCGCGCGCCTCGCTCCGCGCCGTCTCCGTCCGGATGCGCCGGTCGGCTTCGAGCCCGAGCGTCGCCGCGAAGAGATACGCCGCCCCGCACCCCGCGAGGTTCCGCACGAGATACGCGCTCTCGATCCTCCACCCGTCGAGCAGGACCGCGCTTTCCGTCACTTCGACCGCATACTTTTTATAGATATGCTTCGGCGAGAGCGCCGAAAGGAACGCTTCGCCCAGCTCCCGCACGAGCGCCGCGGTCCGTTCGTCCGGCGCTTCGTTCCGAAAGCCGAGGTACCGAAGCGCCTCGCGTTCGTCCAAAATCATGCGCCGATGACCTCCGAGAGGTTCTCCATGATCTTCGCCGCGATGTGCGGCTTGTTCATGGTGTAGATGTGGATGTGCGTGAAGTCGTTCGCGATCAGGTCGATGATCTGCTCCGTCGCGTAGGCGATGCCCGCCTGCTCCATCGCGGCGGGCCGGTCGGAGAAGCGGTCCACGATCGCCCGAAAGCGCGGCGGCACCGTCGTACCCGTCAGCCCGCCGATGCGCCCGAGCTGCTTCGCGTTCGTCACGGGCATGATCCCCGCGAGCACCGGCACCCGGATCCCGCTCTTCATCAGCCGGAACATATAGCTGTATAGCACGTTGTTGTCGAAAAACATCTGCGTCGTCAGGAACTCGCACCCGGCCTCCACCTTGCGCTTCACGCCGTCGAGGTCCGCGACGCTGTTCTTCGATTCCGGGTGGCCCTCCGGGTAGCACGCGCCGCCGACGCAGAAGTCCCCCACGGCCTTGATCCTCCGGATCAGGTCGCTCGCGTGCGGGAAGACGGACGGCGCGTCCTCGCCCTCCGGGATGTCCCCGCGCAGCGCCAGAATGTTCTCGATGCCGCTCTCTTTGCAGGCAGCAAGAGATGACATAAGTTTATCCTCCGTCATCCCGACGCAGGTCATGTGCGCGAGCGCCGTGCGCCCGCTCTGCTCGACTGCCCGCGCCACGGCGAGCGAATTCTCGGCGTTCGAGCCGCCCGCGCCGTAGGTGACGCTGATGAAGCTCGGGGCGAGCTTCGCGATCTCCCGGACGGTCTCCCTCGTGTTTTCGAGCGGCTTCCCGGCTTTCGGCGGGAAGATCTCGCAGGAGACGGTCACGGTATGTGTTTTCAGGATCTCAGAAATCCGCATATTGTGCCTCTTTCACTTGGTTTTCCCTATTGTACCACATCCCGTGGCGCGGCGCAACAGAAATCCGCTTTTTGTCCTTCCCCGCCGATACGCCCGCGCGCCGCCCCAAAAAGAAAAATTTACATAATTTTTTGTTCGACCTCTTGCTTTTTCCGCGCCCATCCTGTATAATTATGTCAAGTTCCGCCCATAGGGGGTCATTCAAATGAAGAAACGTATTTTCAGTCTGCTGCTCGCCGTGGGGCTTCTTCTGTCCTGCGTGCCGTTCATGCAGTTTACAGCGGCTGCCGAGGAGAGCGGCGCGGAGAACGACTGGTTCCGCGATCAGCTCACCGACACCACCGCGCTCGCGTTCTACGAGGCCATGGAGACCATGGAGTCCGAGGGCATCTTCAAGACCGGCACCGGCGCGTACGACCTGACGAAGAACGGTCTCATCTCCGCAGAGAAGACCGCTGCGTTCATGGACCCGGAAAGCGGCCTCGGCACGGACCGCCTGCTCACCGCCTACGCCGCCGCGCGCGACGCCTACTATATGGATCATCCCGACGTGTTCTACGTCGATTTCTCGAATCTCACGGTCAGCGTCACGAACAACGCGGGCGAGCACCACGTCGTGCTCGGCGCGGGCCGCACGGCGAATTACTACACCTACGGCTTTTCGAGCGAGCAGGAAGTGGACGCTGCGCTCGCGGCCTACGCGGACGGCCTCGCGAAGGCCGTCGCCGCCGCGGACGGCAAAGCCACGGACGAGGAGAAGATCCTCGCCGTCCACAACTATATCACGCTGAACACCTCCTACCGCAAGGAGGGCAAGATCAAGCCCGAGAACCTCGGCAACATCCGCACCGCATACGGCGCGCTCGTGAACCGCGAGGGCGTCTGCGAGGCGTACACCCGCGCGTTCAAGGCCGCGATGGACGAGCTCGGCTATCCGTGCGTCATGGTCTCCGGCGTGTATATGCGTCCGGACGGCACGCCCGAACAGCACATCTGGAACTACGTGCAGGTCGCGGGCGAAAACGGGACGCACTGGTACATGGTCGACACGACGATGGACGATCCCACCCGTGCCGACAGCAAGGAGACCGACGGCGTGGACGGCTTCGAGGGGACGGAATACTTCCTCGTCGGCCGCCGCACCGAGCAGCGCAACCACATCCCGAACGGCGTGCTCTCCGCCGCGAACTTTGAATTCTACTATCCGTCGCTCGCGCCCGAGCGCTACGGCACGGTCGACGTCTCGGACGAGACCATCCCCGGCCTGCACGTCCGCTACGCGAAGGTCCCCGTGGAGGGCATCGACGGCGGCGGCTATTCCGTCGACTACAACGGCAAGAGCGCGATCAAGATGCGCGAAGACGGCTTCTATCTGCTCGTCCGCTTCTTCGACGAAGACACCGACATGGCAGAGGACGGCACGGAGTATACCGTCGTCCGGGATTCCGGCTGGGTCTATGTGATCCCGGAGATGTACCCGGATAACCCGTTCTTCACCGACGACGGCACGGAGAGCTTCCTCGCCCTGCCGCAGACGAAGTACCTCCAGTTCGCCGTGACAGATATCTGGACCGCGCAGCCGCTCGTGGATTACCTGAACAGGGGTGTCGGCACGAGCGAGGGCGATCTCGCCCTGCTCGAGCAGCAGTATTATAAGGGCGACTCGGCGCATCTCCTCGCGGAGACCGCCGTGTACGAGAACCCCAACGGCGATTACCGCGGCTGCCCGTACGTGGTCCCGACGGACGACTACGTGAACGGCCGGTTCTACATCGACGAGGGCGTGCAGGTCATGGAGCTGACCTACGACGACATCCTCAAGCCCGTGAACGCGGACGAGCCGATCACGCTCGACTTCCGCTGCGAGAACATCAGCGACGAGGTGCAGGATTACAACTCCGGCAAGGAGAACAGCACGCTCCACAGCTATGAATTCATCAACGATTATAACACCCAGAGAACGACGGTCCGCTTCGAGTTCACCCCGAGCAAGATGTGGATCGACGACAGCGTCCTCTACGTGTTTACGATCGGGAACGCGGTCGGCGTGAGCAGCAACCTCCCGCCGATGGAGTTCCGGTTCGCCGCGACCCACCGCGGCGCGTCCTGCTGCCTCTGGCGTTCCGGCATCGACCTCAACGTCTACGGCAAGCCGACGCTCCT
>CANQIG010000196.1 GCA_947623765.1 uncultured Clostridia bacterium
CTCGGCTGCGAGATCCTGCTCGAGACCGCGGGCAAGTCCCTCGTCGTGGAGAACGACAAGGTCTGCGGCGTCAACGCGACCGACAAGGACGGCAACGACGTGCAGGTCAAGGGCAAGGCGGTTATCGTCGCGACCGGCGGCTTCGGCAACAACAAGGAGATGGTCAAGCAGGAATTCGGCCTCACGCTCGGCGAGGACTTCTTCCCGTTCATGATCCCCGGCATCACCGGCGACGGCCTGCGCATGATGTGGGACGTGGGCGCGGCGAAGTTCGGCGCGAACATCGAAGCGATCTATCAGCTGCCGGATAACCTCAATTGGTTCCTGCTCGACGCGGTGCTGCGCCAGCCGAACCTGCTCATCAACCAGAACGGCGACCGCTTCATGAACGAAGGCTACATGGGCAACACCACGTTCACGGGCAACGCGCTCGCGCTGCAGCCGGGCAACTACGGCTACTGCATCATGGACGAGGGGATCCTGCGCGAATACAAGAAGAACGGCCCGGACATCATGGACATCGTCCACCCGGCGGACGCGTTCCTCGCGTTCGAGGGGCAGGCCGCGACGGCTATCGAGCAGAACTACCCGGCGTACTTCGAGGCGGAGACCGTCGAAGAGCTCGCCGAGAAGCTCGACATCGACCCGGATAAGCTGCAGGAGACGATCGACGAGTACAACGACTACTGCGAGCGCGGCGTGGACGAGAAATTCCACAAGGACCAGAAGTACCTGCACCCGATCACGGGCAAGGGCAAGTATCTCGTCGGCAAGTATTATCTCGCGGCGTACGGCACCGTCGGCGGCGTGCGCATCAACAAGTACTGCGAGGTGCTGAACGACGAGGGCTATCCGATCGAGGGCCTGTACAGCGCGGGCTCCGACGCGAACACGATCTACGGCGACAGCTACAACTTCACGCTGCCGGGCAACACGATGGGCTTTGCCGTGAACACCGGCCGTATGGCGGGCGAGAGCGTCGCGGAGTACATCGCGGACCTCGAAGAGGAATAAGGCATGGCATATCGCATTTTGACGATCAACCCCGGCTCGACCTCGACGAAGGTCGGGTGCTTTGAGGGGGAGAAGGAGCTCTTCACGGTGAACGTCTCGCACGACGCCGCGAAGCTCAAGGAGTTCCAGACGATCAGCGACCAGCTCCCGTACCGCACGGAGACGATCCTCACGGCGCTGAAAGAGGCCGGGATCGACCTTTCGACGGTCGACGCGTTCGTCGGGCGCGGCGGCGGGCTGCTCGCCGTCGAGGGCGGGACGTACCGCGTGAACGACGTCCTGCTGGACCATGCGGTCCGGGGCGCGAACGGCGTGCAGCACCCGGCGCAGCTCGGCTCGCAGATCGCGAACGGGTTCGCGAAGCAGTACGGCAAGCCCGCGTTCGTCGTCAACCCGCCGGACACCGACGAGCTGACGCTCTGCGCGCGGATCACCGGCGTGAAGGGCGTGTACCGGAACGTCCATCTCCACGCGCTGAACCTCAAGGAGACGGCGATCCGCCACAGCCAGAAGAACGGCTGGAAGTATGAGGACAAGAACTACATCGTCTGCCACATCGGCGGCGGGATCTCGATCTCCGCGCACCGAAAGGGCAAGATGATCGACGGGAACGACATCGTCGGCGGCGAGGGCCCGATGGCCCCGACGCGCTGCGGGTCGATCCCGGCGGTGGAGATGATCCGCTACTGCTTCGACCACGCGGACGACAAAAAGGGCGTGGAGTCGCTCTGCACGAAGGGCGGCGGCTTTGTGAGCCACCTCGGCACCTCCGACGCGATCGAGGTGACGAAGCGCGCCGAGGCGGGCGACGCATACGCTGCGCTCGTCTGGGACACGATGGTCTACCAGATCATCCGGTGGATCGGCGCGATGGCCGGCGTCCTGCACGGCGAGGTCGACGGCATCCTGCTCGGCGGCGGCATGGTCCACAACAAGGGGCTCGTCGCGGCGATCACAGACGCGTGCTCGTGGATCGCGCCCGTGACGGCGTATCCCGGCGAGTTCGAGCTGGAGGCGATGGCGGCCGGCGCGATCCGCGTCCTCGAGGGCGCGGAGGAAGCGAAGGAGTACACCGGCAAGCCGCGCTGGACCCCGGCGGAGATCGGGGGATGATCCCGTGACGAAGAAACAGACCGAAATGATGATCCTCATCCAGGATCTCGTGCTGGCGTTCGTCATCAATTCCGCGGCGACGATTTTGAACGGCGGGTTCACCGAGACCTCGGTGTACCTCGTCGGGATGTTCGAGGCGTTTTCCATCAACTATATCGCGGGACTCATCATCCCGGTGGAGCGCATCGGGCGGGCCGTCGCGGGCGGCATCGGCCTCAAGGACGGCAAGCTGCCGCACAAGGCCGTGCGCGTGTTCGTCATCAACGCGATCTTTGTGACCATCATCAGCTTTTGCATCGCGCTCATCAATGTCGGGCCCGTGCCGCAGCTCTTTTCGGTGTGGTGGTCCACGTATCCCATCCTGCATCTGGTGGGGTACGTGACGTCGCTGCTCATCGAAAAGCCCGCGATGCGGCTGGCGCAGACGCTGGTGCAGTGAGCGGATACCGAGTGCAGGAAGGAGAATCCAAGTGAACCAGACCAAAGTAAACAAATATCTGCGGAGCGTCTCGATCATCGGCGTCGGGTGTACGCCGTTCATGTACACCGTCGACAAGGAGGAGACGAACGGCCTCACCGAGGGCGAGATGTTCGGTTACGCAGCGCTGAAAGCGATGGAGGACGCGGGCGTGAACCCGCAGGACGTGG
The DNA here is from genome assembly GCA_947623765.1 of uncultured Clostridia bacterium. GTDB lineage: Bacteria > Bacillota > Clostridia > Oscillospirales > Acutalibacteraceae > Hominenteromicrobium. The sequence continues at coordinate 2,776 of CANQIG010000196.1, forward strand.
ACTTCTATTTCCACGGCGAGGCGAGCCCGCTGAACGGCTCCAACTATCTGACCCCGAACGTGCAGATCGCGAACTGGTTCGGCATGAAGGGCAAAGCCTCCATCCACCATTCCGAGGCGTGCTGCACGGGCTACTACGCCATCGAGCAGGCCGTCAACGCAGTCGCGTCCGGCAAGTACAACTGCGTGCTCTCCGGCTGCGTCGAGTTCGGCGACAGCCTCGCGGTGGGGAACCATCCCTATAAGCGCGAGAAGATGACGATGGACAAATTCCTCCAGACGACCGCGTGGCTCTATGACCGCAACTACACCCGGAGCCTCATGGCCGGGCAGGAGCTGATCTACGACGACGCGGCGGAGTGGTACAAGCGCACGCGCGGGCTCACCGACGAGCAGATGGACGACACGCTCAACTGGATGTGCATCAACAACCGCCGGAACGCCTCCGTGAACCCACTCGCGATCGAGCGCACGACGTACGAGCAGCTCGCGAAGGAGAAGGGCTTCGACAACGTGATGGACTATATGCGTTCGCCGTACAACCCGAAGATGGGCGACTTCCTCCGCGCGGGCGGCGTGGAGCTCAAGTGCGACGGCGCGGCGGCGGTCATCGTCTGCGCGACGGATATGGTCGACAAGTACATGGGCAACAAGAACCACAAGGCCATCGAGGTGCTGGGCATCGGCTGCGCGGCGTGCGAAGCGACGACGCCGCACTTTGAGGTGCGCGCGACGGAAGAGGCGATCCGGCAGGTGTACGACGTCACCGGCGTGAAGCCCGAGGAGATCGACCTGTTCTATTCCAACGACTTCATCATCACGTCCCATCTCGTTTCCGCCGAGATTGCGGGCTATCTGCCCTACGGCGAAGGCTGGAAGTACATCTGCGAGGGCCGCACCGCGTATGACGGCGACAAGCCGATCAACACGAACGGCGGACGCACCTCCTTCGGCCACGCACACGCGGCCTCCGGCCTCGCGGACCTCTACGAGGCGGTCCACCAGATGCGCGGCGAAGCGGGCGAGGGCCAAGTGAAGTTCACCCCGAAGACCACCATGCTGCGCGGATACGGCGGCGCGCAGAACATCTGCACGTACATCATCCGCACGTTGGACTGAGAAGGAGGGTTCAGACCATGAGCATCAAACTGGAAAAGGTCGTCCAGACCTTC
>CANQIG010000197.1 GCA_947623765.1 uncultured Clostridia bacterium
CGGGGAGCCTCGTATCTTGCGGGAATGTGCGCCGAGTTTTTTTGAAATCGGGTGACAACGCTTTTCTTTTGTGATACAATAAGAATGATACGGCTCGATATGGCGTCCGGAGGAGGCCTGTTCGGGTGGGTTTTTGCCGTGCTTTTGGGAGCATTCGGCGGGGATTTACCGGTGTTTGAAAGGTATTTGCGGGACGGTTGTGTTATGGCGGTCGATCTGTTTCTCCTGACAGCCGCCGAAAGAAGCACTCGCGGTCTGTTTTGGGAAGCGGACGAACCCGACGGGCGCGGAAGAGAAAACCGGCTCGGAAGATTCGCCGGGAAGGGCGGAGGACCGCTGCCGGGGAAACGGCGTTAGGTGGATGCTCGGGCACGGCGCGGAGCGGGGCCTGACGAGAAAAGCGGAGGACAGTTGAGATAAAGCGCTCGCGGTGCGCTTTTTGAAGCGGGCGAACCCGATGGACGCGGGAGAGAAAAGCGGCTCGGAGGATTCGCCGGGAGGGGCGGAGGACCGTCGGGAGAACGGAGTTTAACAGGATGTTCGGACGGTGTGCGTGGAACTGGGCTTGCGAAAAATAATGAAGGACTGCTGAAATAAAGCGTTCGCGGTGTGCTTTGGGAAGATGCTTAAACTGCGGGCGCGGAACTGGGCTTGCGAGGGCGGAGCGCCCTGGGGATAACAGTGTTTAACGGGACGCTCCGGCGGGCGAAAAGTTGAGAAAAGAAGCGGAGGTGTGTGCGCGTGCGCATTGTGCTTTGTGACGACGACCCGGCGGTCCGGGAGGAACTGGAATTGGCGCTCCGGGCGTTTTTTGCGGAGAACGGGCTGGCGCAGCCGGAATACGCTGCGTACGCGAGCGGGGACGAGCTCCTTGCGCGGGAGGAGTTTGCGGACATCGCGTTCCTCGACGTGGAGATGCCCGGGATCTCCGGGATCCAGGCGGGCGCGGCGCTGCAGCGGCGGAACCGCCACATCAAGGTCTTCATCCTGACCTCCTTCCCGGATTATCTCGACGAGGCGATGAAGGTCCGGGTGTTCCGGTATCTCTCCAAGCCGCTCGACCGGGAGCGGCTGTTCCGGAACATGAAGGACGCGCTCGACCAGTACAGCGTCGACACGCACCCGGTGCTCATCGAGACGAAGGAGGGGACGGCCACGCGGCTGTCCGACGAGATCGTGCTGATCGAGAGCGCGAACCGGACCGTCACCGTGCACGCGGTGGACCGGGATTACCGGAGCGTGCAGCCCATGCGCTTCTGGTACGCGCTGGAGAAGATCGGCTGCTTTTTCTGCCCGCATCAGAGCTTTGTGGTGAACCTGAAATACGTCGTTGCCTACGACCGGAGCTCCGTGACGCTGCGCGCGCCGTCGGGACGCGTCTTCACCGCGTTTTTGACGCGGCGAAAGGTGCAGGCGTTCAAGAACGCGTATATGCTCTTTATGGAGGCGAGCCTATGACGCGGCGGGGCGTGTTTCGAGGGTGTTTGGGCCTCGTTTTGGGCCTGCTCCTTTTGGGGGCGCTGAGCGGCTGCGCCGCGCGGACAGGCGCGCTCCCGCGAAACGCCGATCTGCAGCGCGCGCCGGCGTCGGGGAATTTCGTGCGCGCGGGCGGGAAGCTGCTCTTTTTGAACGGCGCGTCTGGCCGGAGAACGCCGGACCTGCTCTCCTTCGACCCGGGCACGGGAGAGATCTCGCTGCTTTTCGGCGGAGAAGGGGACGGGAGCGGCGCGGAACCCCCGACCGGGAACCTCGAGGCGTTTCGGGGAGAGGTCTACGCCCTCGGCGCGGCGGGCTCCGTTTTGAAGTGGGGGAACGGCGGGTTCGAGACGGTCGCGGCGTGCGGCGCGGACCACTTTTTCCACAGCGGGGACGACCTCTATGTCGCGACAGCGCGCGGGACGCTGGAGGTGTACCCGGGCGGCGCGGGCGAGCCGAAGACGCTGCTTTCCGCGTACTCGGGGTACGGCGAGGCCGTGGTCGGGGACTGCCTGTATTTTCGCGGTGACGGGTACAACCGGCTCGACCTGCGCGCGGAACATCCCGCGCCGGAGCGGATCCTGGAGGACGAGGAATGCGTGACCGACGGTCTGCACATTTACTATGTGCACGGCGCGGACGGCTTCCTGTACCGCGCGGAGATGGACGGCAGCGGCGGCGAACTGTGGCTCACCGCGCGCGTCCTGCCCGAGAGCTGGAACTTTGACGGCGACGCGCTCTACTTCCGCCTTTTGACCGGGGCGAACCTCACGGGGAAGGACAGCGAGGCGCTGTACCGGATCGACAAAAGCACTCCCGGCGAAGCGGAAAAGATCGCGGAGCTGCCCGTTTCGGCGTACCGGATCTACACGGACCCGGATGCGTCGGTGCTCACCGTCACGGTGCTCGAGCGAAACGGCGACGCGAGCTGGCGGGAGGACCCCGAGGTCTTCTATGCCGTCCAAAAGGACGGGAGCGGCGTGGAGGCGGTCCATGTCTGGGAGGGCGGCGGTACGGGCGTGAAAACCGGTCTTTGGCGCGGTGCGCTTCCTGTGGCGCTCGCCGTCGGGGCGTGTCTTGCGGGGACCGCCTTGGTCCTCTGGCGGCGGCTGCGGAAGCAGCGGCGCGACGCGGGGGCCTTACGGCAGGCGGGGGACGCGAAGGAAAGCTATTACCGGGAGCTCGAAGCGCAGGTCGACAGCCAGCGCGTCCTGCTCCACGACATGAAAAACCATCTCGAGATGATCCGCGCGCTCGCGCGGGACGGTTCCGACGACGCGGCGGCGCGGTATGTCTCGGGACTGTTGGACGCGCCGGCGGTCCGAAAACGGGTCCGGTACTGCGCGAACCCGGTGGTGAACCTCCTGCTGTCGAGGTGCGCGGAGATCTGCGGGGAGAAGGACATCCAATTCTCCGCCGATGTGCGGAACGTCGGGATGGAATTCCTCTCGCCGGAGGACGCCACGGCGATCCTCGGCAATCTGCTCGAGAACGCCGTGGAGGCGGCGGAGGGCGCGGCGGACCGTGTGATCGAGCTGCGCGTGGACGATCCCTTTGGGAACGGCGTGGCGATCTCGGTCGTGAATGGCTGCCGGGAGGCCCCGAGCGCCGACGGCGCGGGCGGGTTCCTCACCCGAAAGAAGGACCGGGAGAAGCACGGCGTCGGGCTGCGGAGCGTGCGAGCGGCCGCCGAAAAGTATCACGGCACCGTGGAGCAGCGGTACGACCTGGACGAAAAGCGGTTCCACACGCTCGTCGTGCTGCACTGAACTGAATATGTATAGCAAAAAGCACGGAACGGCCCGAAAAGGGGCGTCCCGTGCTTTTTGCTGACCAAATGCGCGCGTTTTTCGACCAAACGCGCGCGATGGGTTGTCTCCCCGAAACGCGTGTGGTACAATCCGAAAAAAACAGGGAGGTACCGGTATGAAGAAAAGAAACGGAATCCTTGCGGGGCTGCTCTGCGCGGCCCTGCTGCTGACGTCCTGCGGCGCGCCCGCAGGGCCGACGCTCGGCAAAGCGGAGGAGGGATCGTTCACGGAGCTCGCGGACGGCAATATGCAGAAGAACGTCCCCTCCGGAAACTTCGTCCTCTGGGAGGGAAAGATCCTCTTCACCTATACGGACAACAGGAAGGGGAGGACCGATCTCCTCTGCTGTGACCTCGAGACGGGCGCGCTGAATCCCTTCTGCCGAGACGCGACCTGCGACCATCTGGGCGACCGCTGCGCCGCCGGGCAGGCGGACTGCAACCTGGAAGCCGTCGGCGGGGAGATCTTCGCGGGGAGCTGGAGCCATTCGGGGCGCGTCCTGCAGCTGCGCGAAGATCTCCCCGCCGACGGCTACCAGGTTGCAGTC
>CANQIG010000198.1 GCA_947623765.1 uncultured Clostridia bacterium
TTGCGAGCGGCAGATAGTGCCGGACCTGCGCCGTCGAATCCCGCAGCCACATCGCCGGGATGTCCCCGGTGATGACGAACGTATCCTTTTCGGAAACGCGCTTGACCGTCGTGTCCATCGTGTTCGGGTAGCAGTTCAAAAACAGCTTCCGAAGCTTTTCCCTGCCCGCCAGCTTTTCCGCGACGCGGGCGGCTTCCCTCTCGATCGCCTGCATATCTCTCCTCCAAACCTCAGAGCGTCTTCAAAAAGGCCGCCGCGTCGTCGATCCACCGCGCGACGCGCGGCAGCACGCCGGACGCGTCCCCCGAGGTGATCGCATTCGCGAGCGAAAGCCCGTGCCCGCCGTCCGGGTAGATATGCACTTCCATCCGGATGTGCTTTTCCTGCAAGGCCGCCGCCATGCGCAGCGTGTTCTCCACCGGGACAAGGCCGTCCTCCTGCGTGTGCCAGAGGAACGTCGGCGGCGTGTCCGCTGTCACGCGGTCCTCGAGCGCCATCTCCGCGCGCTTTTCCGCATACGACGCGCCGAGCAGGTTTTTGATCGAATCGTGGTGGGCGAACTCCCCGGACGTGATCACTGGGTAGCAGAGCACCTGGCCGTTCGGCCGGAGCAGCTCCTTTTCCACGCCGAGCGTTTCCGCGACGAACGGCTCTGCCCAGAAGTCGCCGTAGCTCGCCGCGAGATGCCCGCCGGCGGAAAAGCCCATCGTGAAGACCTTCTCCGGGTCGCAGCCGTACTTTACGCCCTCGGTCCGAACGTATTCCACCGCCTTCGCGACCTCCAGCATCGCGGTCGGGAACACGGCGGGCGCCACGGAATACCGCAGCACGACGACGCGGAAGCCCCTCGTCAGAAGCTCCGCCGCGATCGGCTCGGCCTCGCGGTCGCTCGTGAACGCGTACGCGCCGCCGGGGCAGACCACGACCGTCGGGCCGCGGTCGTTCTGCGGCATCTCCGGGGAAAGGTCCGGGAAATAGGTGACGATCCGCGCGTACTCGGCGGAACCCGGCACGCGGATCGGGATCGTTTCATGGATCATATCGCTTGCTCCTCCTCGTTTCTTTTCATACTGCCCGCCGCCATCATAGCGCAGGCCGTTTTGTCCAGTATATCAGCTTTCTCCCGGCGGCGCAAGAGGCGAAAAAGAAAAAAGCACCCGTTGCCATACGGATGCTTTTCAAAATGTTCACCTTTTCGCGCAGGGCAGCGCGTCCTGCCCCGCCCGCTCGAAGCCGACGTCGGTCCCCGCCTGTTTCCCGGGCTTCACTTCCTCGGCGATCCACTCCTGGTTCTCGCCGTGGACGAACTCCCAAAGCTGCACCGCCGCGCCTTCTTCGTCGCTGATGTCCCGGATGTCCGCCACGCGCCCGGAATTGACGTGTGTGATCTTCCGGTAACCCTTTTCCGCCGTCGTGATCTTCCAGATCTGCTCCACGGTGCTCAGCGCCTCCGAGATGCAAACGCCCTTGCCGTTCTCCCCCGTCCCGAGGACGGAGAGATACAGCCCGGTCGCCTCGTGCCGGATGCGGACCGTCGTCCCTGCGGCGGGGATCGTCCGCCAGATCTGGTCTTTGCCGCCCGTTTCCCGCAGCTGCACGGCGGTCATGCCGCGCACGCCGAGGACCATGCCGGTCCTGCGGTTCCGAAATATGTACAGCTTTTCTTTTCTCGTCATCATCCCTGCCCACTCCCTGTTCTCCGATTCGCCTTCGCCGTAAAAACAGTATACCCGATTGTCGGAATTATGTCAATCTCTTGCGTCCTTCCAGAATTTTCCAAAATGCATTGTATGCATTCCATATTTTGCGGGAAAAAACGTTCCGCCCCCAGATTTGCAGCTTTGCCCGCGCGCCGTCCTCGATTTTTGTCTAAATTTCACGATTTATTTCGTTATTTCCGACGAAATTTCTACCGAGAAGAAGTTTTTTATGTAATTCCCTTGCATTCCGAAACTAAATCGTGTACACTTTTCCTAAGAGGTCATCCGGTCCCTTTCGCCGCGCGCGATGCGGCGGGGAACGGAGATCCCGAAGGGCCGAAAGGCGCTTTTCTGTTTGGAAAGGACGGTCTCGGACCGCCCGGAAAGGAATCGGAGATGGAAGAAAAAGACAAACCGCGCTGCACCGATCTCAAACGCGGCCTCAGCGCCGAGGAGGCCGTGCGCCGCACCGCGGCGGGCCTCGCGAACAACGGCGGCGGCGTGCGCACCAAAACGGAAAAAGAGATCATCCGCGAAAACCTGTTCACGTTCTTCAACATTCTGAACTTCGTCCTCGCGCTTTTGATCCTGCTCGTGGGGTCGTTCCGCAATCTGCTCTTCATGGGCGTCATCGTCTCGAACACGGTGATCGGCTCGTTTCAGGCGATCCGCGCCAAGCGGACGATCGACAAGCTCTCGCTGATCTCCGCGCCGCACGCGCAGGTGCTGCGGGACGGGGAATTTTTGCGCATCCCGGTGACCGAGGTCGTCCTCGGGGATGTGCTCTCCCTCTCCGCCGGGCAGCAGATCTGCGTAGACGGCGTCGTGCGCGAGGGGGAAGCGGAGGTCAACGAGTCCCTGCTCACCGGGGAGAGCGACCCCATCCGGAAGCGCGCGGGAGACACGCTCCTTTCCGGCAGCTTCGTCGTCTCGGGCGCCTGCCTGATGGAGGCGGAGGCCGTCGGCGCAAAGAGCTACGCGAACCGGATCGCGAACGAGGCGAAAACCGTAAAGCAGGCCCAGTCGGAGATCCTGCGCGCGCTGAACGCACTCGTGCACGTCATCGGCTTCGCGCTGATCCCCATCGGTATCCTGCTCTTTGTGAAGGAATTTTTCCTGCTCCACGGCTCGATGCAGGAATCGGTCGTCGGGACCGTCGCCGCGATGATCGGCATGATCCCGGAAGGGCTCATCCTGCTGACGAGCGTCGTCTTTGCGGTCAGCGTCGTGCGGCTCTCCAAATATAAGACATTGGTGCAGGATCTCTACTGCGCCGAGTCCCTCGCGCGGGTGGACGTGCTCTGTCTCGACAAGACCGGCACGATCACCGAGGGCTCGATGCAGGTGGACCTTCTGAAACCGCTCCCCGGCTTCACCGAGGCCGAGATGTCCGAGGCGCTCTGTGCGCTCGCCGCGGCGCTCTCGGACGACAACGCCACCGCGCAGGCGATCCGCGAGCGCTTCGGGACCGAAAGCGGCTGGAAAGCGACGGTCCTCTCCCCGTTCTCCTCGGCGAGAAAGTGGAGCGGCGCGTCGTTCGAGGGACACGGCGCGTATATGATGGGCGCTGCGGAATTCCTCCTGCCCGGCGCGTCCGGCGCGCTGCGGGAAACGTCCGACGCCTTCGCCGCGCACGGCGAGCGCGTGCTGCTCCTCGCGAAGAGCCGCGCGCCGATGGAGGAGAGCGGCAAGCTCCCCGCCGACGTCGTCCCCATGGGCTTTGTGATCCTCTCCGACCGCATCCGGCCCGAAGCGCCGCAGACGCTCCGGTACTTCGCGGAGGAGGGCGTGACGCTGAAGGTGATCTCCGGCGACAACGCGACAACGGTCTCGAACATCGCGAAAAAGGCCGGTCTCCCGGACGCGGAAAACGTCTGCGACGCGTCCGAGCTCCACACGGAGGAGGAGATCGCGCAGGCGATCGCCGCGCACACGGTCTTCGGGCGCGTCACGCCGCAGCAGAAGCTCTCGTTCGTCCGCGCGCTCAAGACGCAGGGCCACACGGTCGCGATGACCGGCGACGGCGTCAACGACGTCCTCGCGCTCAAGGAGGCGGACTGCTCCGTCGCCATGGCGAGCGGCAGCGACGCCGCGCGCAC
>CANQIG010000199.1 GCA_947623765.1 uncultured Clostridia bacterium
AGCGCGGCGCTTTCCGGAAGACGAGCCGCAGCACGAGCACCGCGAGCACGATCCAGCCCGCCGTGAGGCCGAGGTTCACGGCGCGCAAAAACAGAGTCTCCATGCCGTTTTCCTCACTTTTCGATGATGCGGAGGATCTCCGCGATCTCTTTCTCGGAGAGGGACTGCCGCTTCCCAAACGCCGCGATGAACGCGGGCAGAGAGCCCTCGAACGTTTTCTCCATCATTTCGTCCATCTGCGCAACCTGCACCTGTTCCTTGCTGATGAGCGAGGTCACCGTCGCGTTTTCGTTCTTGACGACGCCGCGGTCGGAGAGCCGCCGGATCACGGTGAACGTCGTCGTCCGGCTCCACCCCAGCTCCTCCCTGCAGATGCGCGCGAGCGCCGTGCTGTTGATCGGCTCGTGCTTCCAGAGGATCAGGCAGAAGCGGTATTCGCTTTCAAAGATCTTCGGTGTTTCCATCGGGGCGCCTCCTTGTCTACTGCAATAGACTAAATAGAGTCTACCACAGTAGACAATACTTGTCAAGAATCGATTTCTGTTTTTTCTTGATTTCCCCGCCCTGCACGAGACGTTCCGGCGGCTGATGGCGGCGCGGCAGTGATCCCGCCTTCAAAAAAGAGACGCGAAAACCCGCCCCGGCACAGTGATCTGTGCCGGGGCGGGCTGCACTTCCGAGACGTTTGCGCTCACTCGATCCCGGGGATCGGGAGCTCGTCCTCGGTGTAGACCGGGATCCCGTTTTCGAGGAGCAGCGCCGCCGCGACGCCGTTTCCCGGGACTTTGTTCCCGGTGAACGTCCCGTCATAGATGAGCCCTTTCCCGCAGGAGGGGCTGTTCGCCTTGAGGATCGCGAAATCGGCGCGGTCGAGCTTCGCGAGAAAGAGCGCGGCCTCGGCGCCCCTCCGGTACTGTTCGGTGACGTCGCGCCCCGCGCAGGAGACGACGCGCCCTTCCCGGATCTCCGCCGGGTCGCGCGGCGTGGGAAGGCCGCCCATCTGCTCCGGGCAGATGGGGATGAGCGTGTGGTGTTCCGCGAGGCGCAGCACGTTTTCACAGCGCTGCCCGTCGCCCTTGTACCGGCACGGGATGCCGAGCAGACAGCTGCTCACGAGGATGACCGCCATAGGCGTTTCGTCCTTTCTGTTTTTGGATTTTGCCGAGCCGAGCGGGAACGCGCCCGCCCGGCCCCCTGCGCGTATTGTAACACAGGCTTTGGAGCAAATCAAGTGCCGGATTTCAAGAAACGTACCGCAGGCCGCCCGCAGCTTTCTGATACCCGCCTGTCCGCCGCGCTTTGAAGCATGAAAAAGCCCCGTCTGTCCCGGATTATTGCCGGAACGGGCGGGGTATCGTTTTACGCGTAGATGATCCGGTTCAGAGCCACGGGAGCCATTCCTTGAGGGAGATCGGAACGCCGAACGCCTGCAGGAGCAGGATGACCGCGATGATCGCGACGAGGACGCCGAGGACCTTGACCGCGAAGATGTAGTTGCCTCGGGCATTGTGCTCGTCGGCGTGTTCGTGGGCGACAGGCTCCGGGATCGGGTCCTGCGCGGACGCTGGCCGCGCGTGCTTTGGAGAGGTCGTTTTGGTTTCGTTCGGGTCCATGGGCTCGCCTCCTTCTCCGCGCTCCCGTAAGACCGCAGCGCGGCGTTTCTTTTACTTAGTATAGCACAGTCCGGGAGAAAAAACCATACTTTTTTGTGACAAAAATCGGGATTTTGCGTAAATTTTGCAGAGGGAAAGGAAGTTGTAAGAAACTCCGCCGTTGAAAAACTGGGCCGCCTGTGTTATGATAGAAAACGAATGAGCGTTTTATGCGGAGGGATCGTATGTATCGTGTGCTGATCGTGGAGGACGACGAGGCCATGGCCCGGGCCATCAAGAAGCGGATCGAATCCTGGGGCAACGAGGCGTACTGCGCCGAGGACTTTTCGGACGTGCTCGGGTCGTTCCTGCGGTTCGACCCGCATCTCGTGCTGCTCGACATCACACTGCCGCGCTTCGACGGCTACCACTGGTGCCGGGAGATCCGGCGCGTCTCGAACGTGCCGGTGGTGTTCCTGTCCTCCCGGGCGGAGAATCTGAACATCGTCATGGCGATGCAGATGGGCGGCGACGACTTCCTGCCGAAGCCCGTCGACCTCGACGTGATGACCGCGAAGCTGAACGCCGTGCTCCGGCGCGCCTACTCCATGGCGGGGAAGGCGCCGATCCTCGAACACCGGGGCGCGGTACTGAACCTGAACGACGGTTCGCTCGCCTTCGACGGCGCGCGCATCGAGCTGACGCGGAACGAATTTCGCATTTTGCAGACGCTTCTCGAGAACAAGGGCCGCGTCGTCAGCCGGGACACGCTGATGACGCGCCTGTGGCAGATGGACGATTATGTGGAGGAAAACACGCTGACGGCGAACGTCTCGCGGCTCCGGAAGAAGCTCGCGGACCTCGGGCTCCCGGAGTTTATCGCGACGAAGGTCGGCAGCGGGTATATCATCGAATGAAAACCATGGACCGGATCGTTCCCTTTTTGAAACAGTACCGCGCGGCGGCGCTCGTCCTCCTCGCGTGTGCGGGGATCTTCGCGGGCGTGTTCGCGGTCTACCGGCTGCCGCCGGAAGCGCCGCTCTACGCCGCGCTGCTCTCTGCGCTCTTCGGCGCGGTCCTGCTCGCCGTGCGCTTTCGCGCGTTCTGCCGCAGGCTCGACACGCTCGAATCGCTGCGGCAGAACACGGCCCTGCGCCTGAACGAGCTTCCCGCGCCGGAAACGCCCGTCGAGGAACAGTATGCGGCGCTCCTTGACGTGATGCGCGCGTCGCTCACGGCGCGGATCGCTGCGCTGGAGCAGGAGCGGCAGGAGAGCCTCGACTACTACACCGCGTGGGTCCACCAGATCAAAACGCCGATCGCCGTGATGCGCATGGAACTGCAGGGGGAGGACACCGAGCAGAACCGGACGCTGCTCGACGAGCTGTTCCGCGTCGAGCAGTATGTGGAGATGGTGCTCTCGTGGCAGCGGCTGAACGGTGGGGCGAACGACCTCGTCTTCTCTCGGATCTCCGTCGACGAGACGGTCCGCGCGGCGGTGCGCAAGTACGCGCCGCTCCTCGTGCGCCGGGGCGTCCGGCTTGAGTTCGCGCCGTCCGGCGAGACGGCGCTCTCCGACGCGAAATGGGTGGGCTTCATTTTAGAGCAGTTCCTCTCGAACGCCGCGAAATACGCGAAGGGCGGCACGGTCACGGTTTGCTGCAAGGGCGGGCTGCTCCGCGTCGCGGACAATGGCGTCGGCATCCGCGAGGAGGACCTGCCGCGCATTTTCGAGAAGGGCTTCACGGGGCTCAACGGGCGGGACGAATCCCGCGCGACGGGCCTCGGGCTCTATCTCGTGCGGCGGACGGCGGAAATGCTCGGCCACACCGTCACGGTGCAGAGCCGCGTCGGGGAGGGCACGGTTTTCACGCTGGACCTGAACCGGGACGCCTCGCGCCTCGAATGACCCGCACCTTACAAAAATGTCACACGGACGCCGCGAAATGTCACGCGTTTCGATGTCGCGGCGTCTTTCTTTTTGGTATACTCTTTTCAGGCCCGGAAAAAGGGCCGTGAGAAAGGAGAAATGAAAATGTCGATTTTGGAGGCGCAGCAGGTCCAGAAGATCTACACGTCGCGCTTTGGCGGCGCGGAAGTCCACGCGCTGAAGAACGTCTCGTTCACCGTTGAAAAAGGAGAGTACATCGCGATCATGGGGGAGAGCGGCTCGGGCAAGACGACGCTGCTGAACAT
>CANQIG010000200.1 GCA_947623765.1 uncultured Clostridia bacterium
TGCGCGATGTGCTCCTGCAAGTGCGGGAACTGCCCGCGCACGACCCCGGCGATCACGTTGCTCATCCGGTAGTTGTACCCGACTTCCTCGTGCTGGTACCACGGCGCGGCCTCCCGGCTCTGCGTGGACCACTTCCGCGCGCGGTTCGCCGCGTCGACGTCGTCCGTCAGCAGCATACCGCCCGCGCTCCCGGTAATGATCTTGTTCCCGTTGAAGCTGATCGCGTTGTACGTCCCGAACGTCCCCGTCTGCTGTCCGTGATAGGTGGCGCCCAGCGACTCCGCCGCGTCCTCCACGAGCACAGCCCCGTGCCGGTCACAGATCTCCCGGATCGCGTCCAGCTTGCCCGGCGTCCCGTACAGATTCGCCGCAACGACGACCCGCACGTCCGGGTACAACTCGAACGCCTTCTCCAGCGCTGCGGGGTCCATGTTCCACGTCTCGCGTTCGCTGTCGATGAAGATCGGCTTACCACCCTCGTAGAGCACCGGATTCACCGAAGCGCTGAACGTCATGTCCGTGCAGAACACTCTGTCGCCCTGCTTCACCCCTGCGAGCTTCACCGCCAAGTGCAGCGCAGCAGTCCCGCAGGAAAGCGCCACCGCCGCACGGCAGCCGACGAGCTCCGCCGCGATCCGCTCCGACTCGTTGATGTTCTCCCCAACGGTGGACATCCAGTTTGTGCGGTACGCCTCTTCGATATATTGCAATTCCTCCCCGTGCATCGTCGGCGAGGAGAGGTACACTCGTTTCTCAAAAGGTTCCATTTGGACCGCCTCTTTATCCAATCTTTTCCGCGGGGTGGTACGTCTCGACGACTTCCCCGACATAGGAACGCACATCCGCGCCCTCTTCATAACTCGCCCGCATGAGCTCCTTGAGCTGCCCAAAGAACCGCTCCGTGTCCATCGGGATCGGGCTGCCGATGTGAATGAGCTTGTTCGGCGTCGTCCGCAGGCCCTCTTCATCCATCAGCTTCTCTTCAAAGAGCTTTTCGCCCGGCCTGAGTCCCGTGTACTCTACCTTGATGTCCACGTCGGGCTTCAGCCCCGCCAGCTTGATGAGATTTCGCGCCAGCGTGTCGATCTTCACCGCGTCGCCCATGTCCAGCACATAGATCGTCCCGCTCTCGGCGTACGTCCCCGCCTGCAAAACGAGGCTCACCGCCTCCGGGATCGTCATGAAGTAACGAACAATGTCCGGGTGCGTCACCGTCACCGGCCCGCCCGCCTCGATCTGCTTCTTAAAGAGCGGCACCACCGACCCGTTGCTGCCCAGCACGTTCCCGAACCGCACCGCGACGAACTCCGTCTGGGCGTGGAAGCCCTCGGGCAGGCCCGCCGGCATACTCCCGTCCTCGTCGTTCATGTGGGCATATAGCCGCGGAATTTCGGATTCCCTTCCTTCCTTGATCATCTTGTCGAAGGACTGGATCACCATCTCGCACATCCGCTTGCTCGCGCCCATCACGTTCGTCGGGTTCACGGCCTTATCTGTGCTGATGAGCACGAACCGCTTGCAGCCGTTCTTCATCGCGGCATACGCGGTCTTGTACGTGCCGAAGACGTTGTTCTTGATCGCCTCGTTCGGGCTGACCTCCATCAGCGGGACGTGCTTATGCGCCGCCGCGTGGTACACGACCTCCGGCCGGTACTGCTCGAATACGCCGTTGATCCGCGCGCTGTCCCGCACCGAACCGATCAGCACCACGAGGTCGAGGTTCGGGTACTTCTTCCGAAGTTCGTTCTGTATGTCATAAGCGTTGTTTTCGTACATATCGAAAATGATCAGCTGCTTCGGGCCGTGCGCCGCGATCTGTCGGCAGAGCTCCGAACCGATGGACCCGCCGCCGCCCGTCACCAAGATCGTCTTCCCCTGCAGGAACCGGTAGATCCCCTCCATATCGACCTTCACGGGCTCGCGGCCCAGCAGGTCCTCCATCGAGACGTCGGCTAAGGCGTTCAGCACCAGCGCATCTCCCGCCATAAGTCGATAGACATCCGGCAGGTTTTTCAGCTCGCATCCCGCCTCCTTGCAGATGTTCAAGATGTCGCGCTTCTGCTCGGCCGTCGCGCTCGGGATCGCCACGATGATCTTGTCGATCTGATATTCCTGCACCGCGTGCAGGATGTCCTCCCGCCCCCCGACGACCGGAATGCCGTCGATGTAGCGGTGCCACTTGTTCGGGTTGTCGTCGATGATGCAGCACACCTGCTCCCGCAGCTCGCCGGACTGGTTCAAACTGTGCAGGACGAGCTGCCCCGCGTCGCCCGCACCCACCAGCAGCACCCGGTTCACCGGGGAAGCCGATTTCAGCCGAATGTCCTGGAACAGCAGCACCAGCCGGTACGAGAACCGGATCCCCATCGTCAGGACGAACTGCAGCGCGATGCCGCCCACATAGTAGAAGATCGGCATCCGGCAGATCCCGAGCGACGGCGCAAGCGAGCCCAAGATCAGCGTCGCCGCAACATAGAACACGCCGGTCAACACGGTCGCAAGGAGCATCCGCGTCAGTTCAACGACGCTCGCGAACCGCCAGATGCTGTTGTACATCCGCGTCTCAGAGAAGATCAGCACGCAGAACGCCGCGTAGAACGGCGCAAGGTGCAGAAAAGACGTAAGATACTGCTGCGGGATCGCACCGTACTGGCAGTCGAACCGCAGCCAAAGCGCGACAAAAAACGCCAACGTCACCGCGACGATGTCGTAGACCACCAGATAGAGCGATACGGCCTTCCAGTGCCGCGATCTCCTTTTGACTTCCTGCTGCATACCCCTATTCCTTCTCCAATTCCCGTATTCGAGGCGCCGTCGCCCCGCACTCCTCTTCCCGGAAGTCCCGACCCTTCCTACTCGCTCAGCGCGCCAACCGCGCAGTCGCGATGCGCATGGTTCCCCAGGTTTTCAGCCGCCCCCAGCTCATTCAAATACACGAACGAGGCCATGACGTACTTTCGCGGGCGAGGATCCCCCGAAAGATCGCCTCACCAAAGGCCATCTCGGGAACGGCATTCCCGTCGAAGAGTTCTTCCGCCATATTCCCATGGCCGTCAGGATACCGGATCACCGTCGCGGAAAGGTCAAGCACAGGCATCTCGGGGAACAGCTTCAGAAATGTCGCTGTATCCTTCTTCCATACCGCAACGCCGCAGCGATGAAATTCATCAAAAATAAGAATCTTGAACCGCACCCGCGCGATCTCTTCGATGGCGTAAAGAGAAAGCTTCATATACGTCGAAAAAGTTATATTCTCCGAGATTTCGGCCCCTGTCGCCCGGAGGTTTTCGATCTGGATCCGAAGAGGTATTCGCTCGGCGAGAGCCAAAAGCGCCCGCATTTCCGGATGGTCCTTACACAGCTTGGACCCGATGAACGACTTTCCCCGTCCCGATCTGACGCGAGACCGCGGCTTTGCCCGTCTTCGCGAACATCAACGCGGCAGACGCATACGCCGCGCGCTTGCGTTCAAACAGGGAGATCTCGGTCGCATCTTCTTTCTCCGAACGCGGTTTTTCGTCCTCTTCTTCTCTTGCGTCTTTTCGTTCGCAGAGTTAACCCATCTGCAAAAGGCGCGTGAACCCGTGCTCCTCAGGGTATTATAACATAAGCGGACTATTTCTTCAACCCTTTTTTGCTAAAAACTCACCTTCGGGCGGCTGATCGCCCTGCAAAACAGGCTCCTTTTCGCTCTATTATGGCAGAATGTAGTGGTAAACTTAAATTGGACACAGGGGGGGTAAAAACTGGACAGAAGATGGTATAATGGAAGACAGAAGG
>CANQIG010000201.1 GCA_947623765.1 uncultured Clostridia bacterium
CGCGGGGAATGTGTCGCTGGAAGGAAACATGGGGGAGCCGTTCGCGGAGACGGTGCGGCGTTCCGCCGCGTACCTCAAGACGCTGGTCTGACGGCGGGCGCGGGGAGAAAAAACGGTCAAAGCACGGCTGTTACAGATTCAAGAGAATTGTATAAAGAAAGCGGAAAGCGCCGCCCGTTCCAGAGGGAACGAGCGGCGCTGGCGTCATTTTGTTAACTCGGACGAGAAGGAAGGCGTTCGGGAACAAAGCTCTTTCTTTTTTTTGGGCGTAAGACATTGTATGACATGGTACAGGGAACCGCTTCAAAGGACGACCGTGCCGCCCTGCGACGCGAAGAGCTTGCGGATCTCGGCGCGGAGCGCCCGGTGCTCCGGCTGCTCCAGCGCGGGGTCCTCGCGCGAGAGGTCCTTGGCGCAGCGCTGGGCCTCGCGGAGGATCGCCATGTCGGTCATCATGCCGAAGATATCGCCGGGGCCGCGGAGCTTCAGATCCTCGTCGGCGACCTTGAAGCCGTCGTTCGTCGCGGCGAAGCGCCTCAGGCGCTGCAGGGCCTCGGGGTTTTCGGGGTCCGCGACGAGAATGCACGAGGACTCGAATTTGCCGCGCCCGACGCGGCCCCGGAGCTGGTGGAGCTGCGAGAGACCGTAGCGCTCGGCGTTTTCGATCATCATCACCGTGGCGTTCGGCACATCGACGCCGACCTCCACCACGGTCGTCGCGAGCAGCAGGCGGATGTCCTTCGCCGCGAACGCGGCCATGACGGCCTCCTTCGCCTTGGGTTTCAGTTTTCCATGCAGCACGCCGACTTGGATGCCGGGGAAGGACTCCCCGACGAGGCGGGAGTATTCCTCGAGGTTTTCCGCGCCGCTCTCGCCCTCTTCGATCAGCGGGCAGACGATGTACGCCTGCCGACCCTCGTCGAGCTGTTTTCTCAGGAAGCCGAAGGCGCGCCGGCGCTTCTGCGGGTCGATCAGGTAGGTCTTGACCGGGGTGCGGCCCGGCGGCAGCTCGTCGAGGACCGAGACGTCGAGGTCGCCGTAGATCATCAGCGCGAGCGTGCGCGGGATCGGCGTGGCGCTCATGACGAGCGTGTGGGGAAAGGCGCCCTTTTTCGCGAGGGCGGTCCGCTGTGCGACGCCGAAGCGGTGCTGCTCATCGGTGATGACGAGCGCGAGCCGGCGGAACGACACCTGTTCGCCGAGGAGCGCGTGCGTGCCGATCAAAAGGTCGATCTCGCCCGATTCGAGCGCGGCGAGGAGCGCGCGGCGCTCCTTCGCTTTCGTGGAGCTCGTGAGCAGCGCGGTCCGGACGTCCGCCGGGGCGAGCAGCGCGGAGAGCGATTCATAGTGCTGCGCCGCGAGGATCTCCGTCGGGGCCATCAGCGCGGCCTGCATCCCGTTTCGGATCACGTTGAAGCAGAGCGCCGCCGCGACGGCGGTCTTGCCGCTGCCCACGTCGCCCTGGATCAGGCGGTTCATCGGGTGCGGGCCGTTCATGTCGCACAGGGCGTCTGCGACGGCGCGTTTCTGCGCGCCGGTCATCTCGAACGGCAGGAGGGCTTCAAATTCCGCCGTGCAGTCCTTCGCGAGGGGGTAAGGGTTCTCCCGCGCGCCGGCGCGGCGGATCTGCGCCATGCCGAGCTGCAGGACGAGAAATTCCTCGAAGACGAGCCGCCGCCGCGCGGTCGCGAGCTCCTCCGGCGTCCTCGGGAAGTGGACGGTCTTGAGCGCGTACTCGAGCCGACAGAGCGTGTATTCCATGCGGAGCGCGTCGGGCAGGGGGTCGCGGACGGTCTCGGGCAGGAGCCGCAGGGCCTCCGCCATCGCGGCGGAGATCTGGCGGGAGGAAAGGCCCTCGGTCTGTGGGTAGATCGGGGTCATGTCGAGCGCCTTCGATTCCGGCACGAACGCGGGCGCGGCCATCTCGCGGCGGGTCAGCGTGCCCGTCACCTTGCCGCGGAAGACGTAGGTTTTGCCCTCCTCGAGGAGGTTCGGGATGTAGCGGTTGTTGAAAAACGTGAGCTGGAGATCGTCCTCGCCGTCGGTCGCGGCGGTCTTGTATAACGTCATCCCGCCGCGGATGCGCGCCTCGCTCGGGCGCTTGAGGACCGTCGCCCTGACGACGTTGATCTCGTTCAGCTGCGTGGAGCGGATCGGCACGCAGTCGCGCCAGTCCTCATAGGCCCTCGGGTAGAGCCGGAGCAGATCCCCGACGGTCGGCGCGCCGATCTTCCGAAAGAGCGCGGCGCGCTTCGGGCCGACGCCCCTCAGCTCGGAAATATCCTTTTCAAACAGGGACGCCACAGCTTCACCTCCCAAAAAACGGGCAGGGACTCGCCCCGCCCGTCGCTGTTTATATCTTGGATCATTCCACGGAAATGATGAAGTAATAGACCGGCTGGCCGCCGTTCACGACGTTGATCTCCACGTCGTCCCCGGCCTTTCCGCGGATCAGGCGCGCGGCTTCGTTCGCCTCCGCCTCGGTGACGCCTTCGCCGTAGATGACCGTGATGAAGGTGGTCGAGCGGTTCATGAGCGAACGCGCGACGCGGTACGCCGTGCGCACGGGCGTCTCCGCGACGAATTCGAGCTTGCCGTTCACGAGGCCCATCGTGTCGTTTTCCTTGATCTTGAAGCCGCCGAACTCGGAGTCGCGCGCGGCAAAGGTCACGAGGCCGGTGCCGACGTTCTTTGCGGCGGCCTTCATCGCCTCGGCGTTCGTTTCGGCGTCGGCGTCGGGGTCGAACGCGAGCATCGCGGAAAGCCCCTGCGGGACCGTGCGGGTGTGCAGGACGGTGATCTCGCGGTCCGTGACGAGCGGGATCGCCTGCTCCGCCGCCATGATGATGTTCTTGTTGTTCGGCAGGACGAAGACGCGCTTCGCGGGGGTCTCGAGGACCGCCGCCACGATGTCCTCCGTGGAGGGGTTCATGGTCTGCCCGCCGGAGACGACCTGATGGACGCCGAGGTCCTTGAAGAGGGAGACGAGGCCTTCGCCCGCCGCGACGGAGACGAAGCCGATCTCCTCCGTCGGCTCGGCGACCTCGGGCTCGGCCTTTTCCTCGGCCGCCTTTTTCGCCTCGAACGCGGCGCGGTTCTTCTCGTTCTCCTCGGCGGCCTTGCGGTGCTGCTCCTTCATGTTTTCGATCTTCACGGTCAGGAGCTGGCCGAAGGTGAGACCCTTCTGCAGCGCGTCGCCGGGCTGCTCCGTGTGGACGTGGACCTTGATGATCTCCTCGTCGTCCACGACAACGACGCTGTCGCCGATGGTCTCGAGGAAGAGGCGGAGCTCGTTCGGGTCGGTCTCATTTTCCGGGTCGCGGCCGACGATGAACTCCGTGCAGTATGTGAAGTTGATGACGCTGTCAAATTCCGCCGCGACGCTCGCGAAGAACGCGGCGTTGTCCGCGGCGCGCTCTTCGGCGGACATCTCCGTCTGGATCATTTCGCCGTCCTTGAAGACGCGGAGCATACCGTCGAAGATCAGGCAGAGGCCCTGCCCGCCCGCGTCGACGACGCCCGCCTTCTTGAGGACGGGGAGCAGATCCGGCGTGGTCGCGAGGGATTCCGCCGCGCCGAGGCAGATGGCGTTCCAGACATAGACCGGGTCGCCGTCCAGCTCCGCCGCCGCGCCGCCCTTTTCGGCGGCCACGCGGGAGACGGTGAGGATGGTGCCCTCGGTGGGCTTCATGACGGCCTTGTACGCGGCGTTCACGCCGAGGCGCAGCGCCTCCACGAGATCGGCGCCGCTGGCCTCCTCCT
>CANQIG010000202.1 GCA_947623765.1 uncultured Clostridia bacterium
GAGGTGCGCGTTCATCTTCGTGTCGATGAACCCCGGCGCGACGGCGTTCACCGTGACGCCGTTCGGCGCGAGCTCGAGCGCGAGCGCCCGTGTCAGGCCGATCATTCCCGCCTTCGCCGCTGAGTACGCGACCTCCAGCGACGCGCCGGAGACGCCCCAGACGGACGACACATTGACGATCGCGCCGGAGCGCCGCCGCAGCATATGCTTCGCCGCGAAGCGGCTCAGGTGCGCGGCGGCGGAGAGATTCACCGCGAGCGTTTTGTCCCACTCGGCGGCGGTCATCTCGTCGTAAAACCCGACCCACGAGACGCCCGCGCCGTTCACGAGCACGTCGATTTGGCCGAGCTGCCGGACCGCTTCGTTCCAGAGCGCCTCCGCGCCCTCGGCGGTGGAGAGGTCCGCCCGGATCGCGCAGACGACCCCGCCGTGCGCGGCGAGCTCCCCGGCGAGGCGTTCCGCGCTTTCAAAGTGGGTGGAACCGGCGAGCGCCGCGGCGTACCCCGCGCCGAAAAATTCGCGCGTGACCGCCGCGCCGATCTCCCCGGACGCCCCGGTGATAAGTACCGTTTTCATTCCATGTTCCCCGTGAGATGCATCAAAATGGCGAGTGCGGCGAGCGGCGCGGTCTCCGCGCGCAAAATGCGCGGCCCGAGCGTCGCTGTGTGTGCGCCCGACTGTTCGGCGAGGACGACCTCTTCCTGTGCGAACCCGCCCTCCGGCCCGATGAACAGCGTGTATTCCTTCGTGTCGGGCCGCGCGAGCGCGGAAAGCGGCGCGCCTCCGCCCTCGTAAAAGAGAATCTTTTCGCCCGGCGCGCGGGCGAGCGCTTCCTCGAACAGCGCGAGCGGCAGTACATCCGGCACGACCCCGCGCCCGCACTGCTTCGCCGCCTCGAGCGCCACACGGCGCAGCCGCTCCACGCGCTTTTCGGCGGCCTTCGCGTCGGGCCGGGCGACGCTCCGCTCGGTCAGCACCGGCCAGACCGCCGCCGCGCCGAGCTCCACGGCCTTTTGTGTGACGAGCTCGAGCTTATCGCCCTTTGGCATCGAGACGCAGAGCGTCACGCGCACGCTCGGCTCGCCGCGGCTCGCGCGCCGCTCCGAAAGCGCGATCTCTGCGCTCTCCCCGGAGAGCGCCGCGAGCGTCCCGAGATATTCCGTCCCCCGCCCGTCGGAGGCCGTGACGGCTTCGCCATGGCGCATCCGCAGCGACTTCGCGATGTGCCGGAAATCCTCGCCCGTGAGCATCGCCGTCCCGCGCCCGGCGTCCCCGTCCCAGACGATGTTCTGTGTGAAAAAGAGCGGCAAACACATCCCCTCCCGAGGTTCGATAAGAGTAGTTTACCGAATTTTGGCGCAAAAGTCAATGTGAAAAGGCCCTCCGGAATGAATTCGGAGGGCCTTTTGTCTGAAATGTAGGTTTATTCCAGTTCTTCGTAAGCGAAGGTGCGGGTGATCTTCGTGTTGTCAAATGAGATCAGCTCGGAAAGCTCCACCTCGATCTCCGATTCGCTCGTCAGCAGGTAGGCCTTTTCGCAAGTGATGGTCGCCCCGGTCTTGATGTTTTTCATCGAATTCTCATTTTCGATATCTCCCATGACGATTGCGGTTTCCAACTCCACGCCGTCCTGATAGACCTCTGTGCTGATCGCAAACATGAAGTTCCTTGCTTCTTCGTCGTGGTTGGTAAATTCAAATTTTACGATCACAGCGGGATTTCCTTCATAATCCTCGGCAAGACGTGCGGAGAGGATCGAGACCTCATAGTCGCCCAGCGTGCCGCCGAAATCCGGTTCAGCTTCACTTTCCGGCTCCTGTTCCGGTTCAGATCCGCTTTCAGGTTCCTGCTCGGGTTCTGCCTCGCTTTCCGGTTCATCCTCCGGTTCGGCTTCACTTTCCGGAGCCTGCGTTGGTTCCGTTGTGGCTTTGGCTTCTGATACGCTGGTCGGGGCAGAGCTGTCGGTGCTTTTCGACGGGGATGCGCTGCACGCGGCAAGCGCAAAAAGCAGCAGTACCGCGAGCGTCAGGAAGAAAAACTGTTTCATTTTGAGAACTCCTTTTTGGGAAAGAATAATGACTGATATCGAATTCGATATCATTTATGATTTCAAATTATAATATATCTCCACAGCATTTGTCAAGATAGAATGAGAGAAAGAAAGAAAAAAAACAGGGAGGGAGCTCCATGGAACCGAACAAAGAGAAAGAACCCCTGACGATCAAGAGGCGAGGGGAAGACGGACACCGAATCATCACCGTGCGTATTCGGGAGGATATTCTGCGGCAGATCGATGAGATCTCGGCGGAAACGCGGCGTTCCCGCAACGAACTCATCAATTTGATTTTGGAGTACGGAGTGAAAAACCTTCGGATCGAATGACGAAAAGGTGGACGGCCTCGGAAGAAGCCGTCCACCTTTTGCCCTGTTCACTTTTTATTTTGGATACACAAACCGCCGGTGCGTGGAAAGCGCCTCCCGGTACCGCGCGATGTAATACTTTGCCATCGAGAGGTTCTGTTCGGAGAAATTCCCGCATTCCTCGGGCTTCGCGCCGGGGATCTCACCCTCGAACGCGAGGATGAAATCGCACATCTCGAGCACGAGCGGGAAGACCTCCTCCGGCGCGTGCTCGCCGAAGAGCAGAAGGTAGAACCCGGTGCGGCAGCCCATCGGCCCGAAGTAGACGACCTCGTCCTTCCGCGCGCTGTTCCGAAGGAACGTCGCGCCGAGGTGCTCGACCGTGTGCAGCGCGGGCTGGTCGAGCACGGGCTCGCGGTTCGGCGCGGTCATGCGTAGGTCGAATGTCGTGACGGCGGTCCCGCCGCTGCGGTCGATCCGGGAGGTGTACAGCCCCGGCAGAAGGTTCAGGTGGTTGACCTGAAAGCTCGCGATCTTTTCCATGAGAAATTCCTTTCGGCTTTTTTCTGTGTTGGAACGTTCTTGTCCCGGGAAACGGGCATCAGCCGCTCCCCGCCTTATTATACACCCATCCCATATTCCCCTGCAACCCCTTTTCGCGCGCGCTGCGGGGGAGAGGGTGCGGGAGTTTTTTTCATTTTCCTCTTGACAGACGAATCATAGCGCGCTATACTGTAACTGTACTAATACGCATAGTACAATTTTGAAAAAGGAGGTTGGAGGCTGGGATGCTCTACATCGATTACAAAAGCCCTGTGCCCGTTTGGGAACAGGTCTACAACGGCATCCTGAAGCTCGCGGCGCTCGGCGCGCTTGCGCCCGGCGGGCAGCTCCCGAGCGTGCGCAGCGTCGCGCAGAGCGCCGGCGTGAACCCGAACACCGTGCAGAAGGCGTACGCCGCGCTCGAGCGCGACGGCCTGATCTGCTCGCTGCCGGGGCGCGGGTCGTTCCTCGCGGAACAGGGCGACCTGCTCGCCGACCGGCAGCGTCGCGCGCTCGACGCGCTGCGCAAGGCCGCCGCGCAGTGCCGCGACGCGGGCGTTTCGCCGGAGGATGCCGCGCGGACGGTGGAGGAAACGTATGCGGCGGATGCGGCGCCGAGTGAGAAAGGAGAGAAAACACCATGATCGAAGTCAAAGACCTGACCAAGCGGTTCGGGGAGGCGCGGGCGCTCTCCCATGTGGACCTTTGCGTGGAGACCGGACGGATCGTCGGGCTCGTCGGCTCGAACGGCGCGGGAAAGTCCACGCTCCTGCGTGTGCTTTCCGGCGTGTACCGGCCCGACGAGGGCAGCGCCTCGGTGGACGGCGCGCCGATCTACGAGAACGTCGAAG
>CANQIG010000203.1 GCA_947623765.1 uncultured Clostridia bacterium
GCGCGGCTTCTCGGAGTCGTTCCCGGAAAAGGAGAACCTCCCGATGGAGGGGAGCCGCGAGCTCTCCACGCCGAGCTGGCTCGCGTACCTCAAGATCGCGGAGGGCTGCGACAACCGCTGCGCGTACTGCGCGATCCCGCTGATCCGCGGGGGCTACCGCAGCCGCCCGATGGAAAGCATCGTCGCGGAGGCGAAATCGCTCGTCGAAAACGGCGCGAAGGAGCTGACGCTCATCGCGCAGGACACGACGCGCTACGGCCTCGACCTCTACGGAAAATATTCGCTCGCCGCGCTGCTCACCGAGCTCTGCAGGATCGAAAAGCTCCACTGGCTCCGCGTGCTCTACTGCTACCCCGACGCGATCACCGACGAGCTGCTCGACGTGATCGCGCGCGAGGAGAAGATCGTCAAATACATCGACCTGCCGCTGCAGCACGCGTCCGGCAAGGTGCTCCGCGCGATGAACCGGCGCGGCGACCGCGCGAGCCTCACCGCGCTGCTCAAAAAGATCCGCGAGAAGATCCCGGGCGTCGTCCTGCGCACGACGCTGATCGCGGGGTTCCCCGGCGAGACCGAGGAGGATTTCGCCGAGCTCGTCGGGTTCGTGCGGGAGATCGAATTCGACCGCCTCGGCTGCTTCCCGTATTCGCAGGAGGAGGGCACGCCCGCCGCCGAGCTGCCCGATCAGGTGCCGGAGGACGTGAAAGCCCGCCGCGCGGAGATCGTCACCGAGACGCAGATGGAGATCGCCGACCGCCTCGGGGAGGCGCGCGTCGGCGAGACCGTCGAGGTGCTCGTCGAGGGATTCGACCGCTACGCCGAGTGCTGGTTCGGCCGCAGCGCCGCCGAGGCCCCGGACGTCGACGGGAAGATCTTCTTCACCGCCGAGGAACGCCCCGCGTTCGGCGCGCTCGTCCCCGTCGAGATCGAGGAAGCCATCGACGGCGACCTCTTCGGGAAGGTCGCGCTTTAAAGGTCGAGCGAGGGGCCAAGGGGCTCCGCCCCTTGGAACCCCTTAAGGTCGCGCTTTTCTGAAGAAAAGCGCCAAAAAGACTTTATCCGGTCTCGACCGTGGGCGAGATGGAGTATTTTGAGCGCTGCGCTCCACCGGCGGCAAAGCCGCTTTCGTTCGCCCTACGGAAGTTCATGGGAAGCCGGAGAAATCCCATTTCCCGCACGGCACCTATGGCGCGGGCTGCGAGAATGTTTACTTAGCAAAGGTAAGCGCGCGCAAGCGCGCGCCCCGCGACGCAAAAGTTCTTTTGCTTACTTTTCTTTCAAGAAAAGTAAGTGCCTACTTTTCTTGAAAGAAAAGTAAGAGAAGGAGATAAAACGTATGAATCTGCCAAACAAACTGACCGTACTGCGGGTGGCGATGGTGCCGTTCTTTGTGTTCTTCGCGCTCGCGGCGTTCGTGCCGCACCACTTTTTGATCGCGGGACTGCTGTTCGGCGCGGCGTCGTACACCGACCACCTCGACGGGAAAATCGCGCGGCGGGACGGGCTCATCACGAACTTCGGGAAGCTGATGGACCCCCTTGCGGACAAGATCATGGTGCTCTCGGCGCTGCTCTGCTTTTTGAAGCTGGGGTTCGCGAACG
This sequence comes from uncultured Clostridia bacterium, assembly GCA_947623765.1. Lineage (GTDB taxonomy): Bacteria > Bacillota > Clostridia > Oscillospirales > Acutalibacteraceae > Hominenteromicrobium. The sequence goes on from CANQIG010000203.1 coordinate 1,602, forward strand.
TCGTGTTGGTGCTGCTGATCCTCGTGCGGGAATTCGCGGTGACGGCGGTGCGGCAGCTCGCGGCGGAGAGCGGCGAGGTCGTCGCGGCGAACAACTGGGGCAAGGCGAAGACCGTCGCCGAGATCGTCGCCGTGTGCGTGATCTTCGCGATGCAGTGGGTGCTCGAGATGCACCGGATGGGCCTGTACACGCTGCCCGCGTTCGAGACGTTCGCGGCGGTCTTCGGCTGGGCCGGCGAAGCGCTCGTCGCGGTCGCGACAGTGTTCGCGGTCGCCTCCGGGCTCGTGTATTTCAAGGACAACGCGAGGTTGTTCCGGGACAGGTGAACGGAGGAAAGTGGGGATTTTATGCAACTCAGAACACAGCGGCTGACCGTCCGCCCGTTTCGCGCGGACGACCTCGGCGATCTCTTTGAGATCTTCGGCGACGCGGAGACGATGCGGAACTGCGAGCCCGCGTACGACCTCGAAAAGACGCGGGATTTTCTGGAGAAGTTCTGCATCGGGCGAAACGGCGCGCTTGCAGCGGAACTCACGGACACGCGGAAGGTGATCGGCTACATCCTGTTCAACGCGCTCGAAGCGGGCGTGTATGAGATCGGCTGGTTTTTCAACCGGGGCTATTGGCGGCAGGGGTACGCGTATGAATCGTGCGCCGCGGTGCTGCAATTCGCGTTCGGCGAGATGCATCTCCACAAAGTCATGGCCGAGGCGATCGACGCCGAGAAGTCGGTGCGCCTGATGGAAAAGCTCGGCATGCGGCGCGAGGGCATCCAGCGCAGCCACACGCGGGACAACGACGGAAACTGGGTCGATCTGTATCGGTACGGCCTCTTGGAGAGCGACTGGGAGAATGCGCGATGCTGAACGAAAACGTCTATGAAACGCCCCTCGGGCCGATCCACTACTGGGTCGAAAAGGCGGCGGGCGCGCCCGTCACGCTCGTGTTCCTGCCGGGTCTCACGGCGGATCACCGCCTGTTTGAAAAACAGCTCCCGTATTTTTCGGGGAAATATAACCTTTTCGTCTGGGACGCGCCGGGGCACGCGTCGTCCGCGCCGTTCGCGCTGACGTTTTCCCTGCTCGACAAGGCCGTCTGGCTCGACGAGATTTTGACGGCGGAGGGGCTGCGGCGCCCGGTCATCGTCGGGCAGTCGATGGGCGGGTACGTCGGGCAGGCGTACGCCGGGAAGTTCCCGGAAAAGCTCGCGGGGTTCGTCTCCGTGGATTCCGCTCCGCTCCAGCGCGCGTACCTGACCGCAGCGGAGCTGTGGCTCTTGAAGCGGATGGAGCCGGTGTACCGGGCGTTCCCGTGGAGATCCCTGCTGCACCTCGGGACGAGCGGCGTCGCGACGACGCAATACGGGCGAAGCCTCATGCGCGAGATGATGCTTTGCTACGACGGGGACAAAGCGCGATATGTGCGGCTCGTCGGCCACGGCTATCGCATCCTCGCCGAGGCCATCGAAGCGGGGATTCCCGCCGACCTGCGCCGCCCGGCGCTTTTGATCTGCGGGGAAAAGGACCACGCGGGGTCGTGCATTCGGTACGCCCGGGCGTGGCACAAGAAAACCGGCCTCCCGCTGGAATGGGTCCCCGGCGCGGGGCACAACTCGAATACGGACGCGCCGGAGACCGTGAACGCGCTGATCGAGCGCGTCGCGGCGCAGGCGGCGAAGACCATATAAAAACAGCCGGAAGACCGCCTCACGGCAGAACTTCCGGGCAAAGGAGCATCAACATGAGCAACTACGACGAAGCGCTCCGCATGGCGCGGGCGCTCATCGAGGGGGAACTCGAGGACGTGCCGAACATGGCGAACCTCTCCGCACTCGTTTATGGGACGCTCGCGGATGTCAACTGGGCCGGGTTCTACACCGTGACGGCGGCGGGCGATTTGCTGCTCGGGCCGTTTCAGGGAAAGCCCGCGTGCATCCGCATCGCGCGCGGGAAGGGCGTCTGCGGCACGGCGCTCAAGACCGGGAAGGCCCAGTGGGTGCCGGACGTCCACGCGTTCCCGGGGCACATCGCGTGCGACAGCGCGAGCCGCTCCGAGGTCGTCGCACCGGTCTTCCGGGACGGGAAGGTCGTCGCCGTGCTCGACGTCGACAGCCCCGTGCCGGACCGCTTCACGGCGGATGA
>CANQIG010000204.1 GCA_947623765.1 uncultured Clostridia bacterium
CTTCCTCGGAGTAATAGCAGTTGACCCAGCCGCCCAGCTCGTGCCGGACGAATTCGGTGAGCTTCGTGAGGATCTCATGCACGGCCTCGATCGGGACGCTTTTTTCCGCGCGGAGCACGCAGCAGGAATCGCCGTCCGCGATCGGCAGCACAGCGTCGAGGCGGAGGCCCTTTTGTTCGGCGAGCTCCTGAAAGACGTTCCGCGCGGCGTATTCCTTCCATGGGGCGACGCTTTCCGAGCCGTCCGAGAGCGAAAGAACGCAGAGGAAAAAGACGGTCGAGGGATTGTAGTCCTTGTAGTGGCCGAGCAGATGCGTCGCGGTCGTTTTTGCGCCGTCGGAATTTTGGGAGAGCAGCAGCTCCGTCCAGTACCCGGAACGGTTCTGCTGGCGGATCTCGCTGACGCTCCGATAGAACAGGTCGATCCGGCGGATGGTCTCGACGCCCTCCATCGCGAGGCGGAGCAGTTCCTCGACCTCCGCGTCCGTGAGCGTCCCGACGACGAAATCGTACGCCATCATGCGCATCGCCTTCCGGACGGCGGAGAGGTCCAGCGTTTCGGACCAGAAGATCACGGTCGTGCGCCTGCGCATCTCCTGCAGGCAGCGCAGGACGTCAAAGCCGGAGCCGTCCGGCAGTTCGGTCTCGAGGAAGAGGAGCGGGACGTCTCTCTCGCGCAGGAGCCGCGCGGCCTCCTTGCAGGAGCCCGCCCAGAGGACCTCGTCGATCCCGTGCGCGCCGAGCGCGGGAGAATCCGCGATCTGCCGCAGCAGGCCGCCGTCTTTGCCGACCAGCATCATATTCATACGCTTACCGCCTTTCTTCCGCCAGGTCTCAAAGTAGTTTTCCGAACAATCCTTCTACGATTTTCTGGTTGCTTTCTCCAAGCGTCCCTGTTATACTGGAAGGGACGAATCCAAAGGGGGAACGGGTATGAAATTCAGAAACGAAAACATCAACGAACACGGGTATATCTACGGGAAGTGGATGACCGCGCCGAATACGTGGACGATCACGTTCGGCAACGTCTACTGCTATCTCCTCATCGGCGAGGAGAAGGCGATCCTGTTCGACACGGCCTACGGCGCGGGGAACCTGCGCAAGTTCGTGGAGGAGATCACCGACAAGCCGGTCATGGTGGTCAACTCCCACGGGCATTTCGACCACACTGGCGGCAATGCGTGGTGGAGCGAGGTCTGGGCCGGCCCCGGCGCGGAGGAGGTCTGCAAGGAGGCCTTCAGCCCGGAGATGGAAGCCGAGATGAAGAAAAAGACGTACCCGGACTACACCGTCCACACCGTACACGAGGGCGACGTGTTCGACCTCGGCGGGCGGGAGCTCGAGGTCATCGAGATCCCGGCGCACCACGAGAGCAGCATCGCGCTGCTCGACCGGACGAACCGCAATCTCTACACCGGCGACGAGATGGAGGCCGGGCAGGTGCTTCTGTTCGTTCGCCACAAAATGATCCCCACGAAGGAGATCGTCGCGGCGCACCTCGCGAACATGAAGAAGCTCAAGGCGCGCGAGGCGGAGTTCGACATGATCTATCCGGCGCACAACGGGCCGCAGCTCTATAAGGACTACATCGACGACTTCATCGCGCTCTCCGAGTCTATTCTGAACGGGACCGCGACGATCATGCCCGACACGGCGGGCTTCGGCATGGGCCCGGACATGAACGGCAGCCCGTTTGCGGGGAGCGTCAAGCTGGAGCGCGCGCAGTACGGCAAGGCGTCGTTCGTCTATGCGCGGGACTTCTAAAAAGCCGCGTCGAAAGTGGAAACTTTTATCATCTTATTACTTTAACAAATCCGCGTCCCGCGAAAAAGCGGGAAATCGGACGTAAAGTATCAGAAATCCGTAGATTATAAATTGAACAATAAAAAAACGGCTGCGCCGTCTTCCCCAAAACCGGGGAGGGCGGCGCAGCCGTTGTATGTTGGATTCAGTTTTCCGAGAGGACGGAGAGGATGCACGCGGCGGTCTGTTCGGCGCAGCGCCGGTAGCCCGCTTCCGTGAGGTGGAGGAGGTCTTCGCTTTTGTAGAAGTGCGCATCCTCCAGACAGAGCGCGTACAGGTCGTTGACGGGGACATTCTCCGACGCCATCAGCGCCTTCGCGGCTTCGTTGTAGTTGCGGACCCAGCCGTCGTTGTAGCGGATCTCCGCGCCGGTGCCGGAGGTGTCCGGGGCGATGCCGGACGCGAGGATGGGCGTCGTCGTCGCGAAGATCGGTCTCGCGCCGTTTTTCCGGATCTCCGTCAGGATGCGGCGCTGAAAATGCAGATATTCCGGGATGGGATGGATGGGATCGGTCATCGGCGCTTCGATGTTCATGTCCCAGTAGCCGTTGTTCCAGTGGACGGCGTCGAACGGGCCGAAGTGCCGGAAGAGCTGGTTCATCTGCCAGAGCGTGTAGGCGGAAAAGCGGCCGTTGTCGTCCGCGTCGTAGACGACCTCGCATTTGCCGGAAAGGAGCTCTTTCACATAGTCGTCGTAGCCCATGCGGATCGAATCGCCGAGCAGCAGGACTTTTTTCATCTTTCGTCCCTCCTTACGGCTTGTCGATCTGGATGAGCTGCGCGTTGATGCTCTCGAGGAAGCCCTCCGGCAGCGAGCCGCCGCCCATGGCGATCATGCCCTCGACCGTCTGGTTCTTGATGAAGCCCCACATCCCGCTCTCCGGAGAGAGCTCCGCGCCGCTCATGGCAAGTGATGCCTTTTGCAGGACCGCGAACGCCTCCGGGCATTCGGCGATCTCCGAGACCTTGTCGCGCACGCTCCATTTGCCCTCCGGGAAGGACATCGGCGCTTTGAGATCGAGGTTGCCGACGAGCGTGAACCAGTTCTTCACGCCCTCCTGCTGCGCGCGGACCTGCGGCAGCGTGTAGTGCTCCGGCTCCTGCTCCACGCGGGTCAGCGTCGCCGTGTCTTTCACGCCGTCGCCCTCGGCGACGATGCGGTTTACGCCCGGCTGCAGCGGGACATCGTCGAAGACGAAGACCCGGTGTCCCCGGCGCTTTGCGAAGAACTGTCCGTTCACCGTGAGGCGGACGAACCCGGCGTTGGAGTAGACGCGGATCTGCGTCGTCTCGCCGGCGCGCTCGGCGTAGCGCTTCCCGGCGATGTGGACCATCGGCTCTTTGGTCCAGAATGCCTGATAGACGTAGAACGCGTCCTTTTTCGTCTTCCGGTCGACCGTCACGAGGCCCTTGTTGTTGCGGCCCTTCACGCCGCCTTCGTCGCGCACGGCGCTGCCGAAGTCGAACATATTCCAGACGTGCGACGCCCAGATCCACGGCCGGTCCTCGAAGACCTTCGCCATATGCTCGTGGTAGAGCGCCTGATATTCCTCGCTGTAATCCTTGCAGGCCGGATGCGCGCCGTGGTAGGTCAGGATGCCCTCGCAGCCGTATTCGGAAACGCCGAGGCAGACGTTCGGCTGCTTCTCATGGAACGCGTCGAGCCACGGGCCGTTGTCCTCCACCTTGCCGCCGTACCAGCCGAAATAGATGTTGTAGCTCTCCACGTCGGTCAGCGTGTGCATCGGGCCGTCGGTCGGCGTCATCGAGACGTGCGCCATCGTCGTCAGGCGCGTGGGGTCGAGCTCCTTCGCGAGGGCGACGAGCGCGCGGTGATTTTCGACCAGCTGCTCGGAGATGCCGCCGATGAGGATCTCGTTCGAGATCCCCCAGAAGCAGATCGACGGGTGGTGGTAGTT
>CANQIG010000205.1 GCA_947623765.1 uncultured Clostridia bacterium
CGTGGCTGTTCTCGAAGGAGGGCGAGGAGCACGGCGAGGAGAGCGTCGCGGTCGTAAAGCAGTTCTCCGAGCTCAAATGCACGCTGATGCCGTATATGTTCTCCGCAGCGGTCCATACGCACCGGACCGGCGTCCCGACGATGCGCGCCATGGTGCTCGAATTCCCGGGCGACATCGCCTGCGAGGACCTCGACCGCGAGTATATGCTCGGGGACAGCCTGCTCGTCGCGCCGGTGTTCCGCGAGAACGGTGACGTCGACTATTACCTGCCCGAGGGCAAGTGGACGCACCTGCTCTCGAACGAGGTGAAGACCGGCGGCCGCTGGATGCACGAGAACTACGACTTCTTCTCGCTGCCGCTGCTCGCGCGGGAGAACTCGATCGTCGCGATCGGCGCAGATAACCAGCACCCGGATTACGACTACGGCAACGGGCTGACGCTCCATGTCTTCGAGCTCTCGTCGAAGGCCGAAACGCTCGTCAACGACGCGAAGGGGAACGATATGCTCCGCGTCTCCGCCGTGAACGACGGCGGGAAGGTGACGCTGCACTTCGGCGGCACGGCGACGAACCTCTCCGTGCTGATGCGGAACGTCCGCGAGGTGAAGGATCTCACCGGCGCGACGGCCGAAGCCGTCGAGTTCGGCACGCTGCTGCACGTGAACGATGAACTTTGCGACGTGACATTCACCGTCTGAACCGCGTAAAGCAATAAACGGAAAAACACGAAGTCCCGCTCCCCGAACAGGGAGCGGGACTTTTGCGCACGGCGTAATATCACAGCCGGAAAGTCTCTTGAATGATGCGCGCCGTCTCCTGCGGGGAGAGGTCCGCGTTCTCGATGCGCAGGTAGTTTTCAAACGGGATCTCCCCCGGGAAGCTGACGCAGCGGTACTTCTCGTCGTCTGCGAGGAGCCGGGCGTTCGAGGCGGAAATGTCGCGCTTCGAGGGCTTTTCCCGCAGGCGATTCTCGGTCGCGTTCCGCGCGAGGCGGATCTCCTGCGGGGCGATCAGCTCGACGTAATAGAACTCCGTGTTGTACGGCGCGAAGATGCTCCTGACGTGCTCGAGATAGTCCCAGTCGGATTGCTGGTCGAAGGCCATCATCAGCGTGAAGATCAGGCCGTAGCGGTCGGAGGCGGCGAAGCGACGGAAGATCAGCTCGCGCATCTCGGCGATGACCTCGCTCTCGAATGTGCCGAAGATCTCGAGGACGGGCTCGATCGTCATGTGGTTGTGGAACAGGCGCAGTGCGGTGATCTTCGTCAGCTCCTGCCCGACGGTCATTTTCCCGACCGCCGCGTCGCCCAATAGAAATACGAGCTTCATTTCCGGGTCCTCCTTTTCAATAAAGATGCTCAGTCCCGCCGAATACAATGCCGCGCCCGAAAACGGGTTTTCGGGCGCGGGATGGGGTTTGTTGGACGGATTTGAATGTGGTTGCGTTCCCGCTTTCGGTTCCCGAGAGCGGGAGGCCGATTGGTCTTTGAGGCGCATCAGAACCTTTCGATTGGCCTCAAACGGCGGCCTTCGTTCACGCTGCCGCTTCCCAAGAGCGAAAAGCCAATTGGTCTTTGAGACACATCAAAAGTTTTCGTTGGCCTTAAAAGGCAGCCTTCGTTCACGCTGCGGCTTCCCAAGAGCGGGAGGCCAATTGGTCTTTGAGGCACGAAAAAAGTTTTCGGTCCAGCCTTTTTCAAAAGGCTGGGGTTAGTCCTTGGAAGAGAGGTCGTAGCCGAAATACTTCTCGGAGAGCTCGCGGAGCTTGCCGCTCTCGCGGAGCTCGGAGATCGTCTCGTTGATGACCTTCAGGAGCTCGGCGTTCTTCTCGCCCTTCTGGACGGGGATCGCGACCTCGGTCACGTCCTCGCTGATCGCGGCAATCTTGATCGGCGCGTCGGGATAGAGCTTGATGTAATCGTAGAACGAGCCCTCGCCGTTGAGCGTCGCGTCGATGCGGCCGGAGGTCAAAAGCTCGAGCGTCTGGTTGAAATCGTCGACACCGGTGACGTTCGCGCCGTAGGCTTCCGCGACGTTCGCGTAGGTGCTGTTCACGGTGTTCGCGGTCGTCTTGCCGTCGAGGTCCTCAAAGCTCTGGATCGAGTCGTCGTCCGCGCGCACGATGATGACCGTCTTGTTGTACGCGTAGGGGTCGGAGAAATCGTACGTCTTCTTGCGGTTCTCGTCGATGTCGACGCCGTTCACCATGATGTCGTAGCGGCCGCTCTCGATGCCCGCGAGCAGCGCGTCCCACTCACCCTCGACGAAGTTCGCCTCGACGCCGATCTTGTCCGCGATGGCCTGGCCGACCTCCACGTCGTAGCCGACGAGCTTGTCGTCCTCGTCGTGGTACGTCCACGGCGCCCAGGTGCCCTCCATCGCGATGGTGATCTCGCCTTTTTCCTTGATCGCGGCGAGCATATCGTCCGCGGCCGCGCTGCTGCCCATGCCGCCGGAGCAGGCCGCGAAGGACAGCGCGAGCAGGACGACCGCGAGCAGAACGGAAAGTGTTTTTTTCATTTTTTCTCTTCTCCTTCATGAAAGTTTTTTATTTGAAGCCGTCCCGTTTCCGGGGAGAAAGGGACGGCCCGGGGAGCCGTGGTTTGCGCAACAGGTCAGGCGTTTCGGGAATCGAGCGTGCTGAGGAAGGTGCGGACGCGTTCTTCCTTCGGGTTCTCGAAAAACGCGCGCGATTCGCCCGATTCGATGATCTTCCCGCCGTCCATGAAGACGACCTTCGTCGAGACGTTCCGCGCGAAGCTCATCTCGTGCGTGACGACGAGCATCGTGCGGCCCTCCTCGGCGAGGCGGCGCATCACGGCGAGGACTTCGCCGATGAGCTCCGGGTCGAGCGCGGAGGTCGGTTCGTCGAAATAGATGATCTCCGGGTCGGTGACGAGCGCGCGGGCGATCGCGACGCGCTGCTGCTGGCCGCCGGAAAGCTGGTTCGGGTAATGGTCCGCGCGGTCGGCGAGCCCGACCTTTTGGAGCGCGTCCATCGCAATGCGGTTGGCCTCGTCCTTCGCCATGCCGCGCGCCGTGACGAGTCCCTCCGTCACGTTCTGCAGCGCCGTCTTGTTGCGGAAGAGGTTGTAGTTCTGAAAGACGAACGCCGTCTTTTTGCGCAGCCGGATGACGTCCTTCTTCGGGACGTGCCCGAGCCGGAACGTCTCGCCGTCGAAGCAGAGCGTGCCGCTGTCCGCCGTTTCGAGGAAATTCGCGCAGCGCAGCAGCGTCGTCTTCCCGGAGCCGGACGGCCCGAGGATCGCGACGACGTCGCCTTTTTCCACGGTGAGGCTCACGTCGTGAAGGACTTCCGTGCCGCCGAAGGATTTGTGGATGTTCCGGATCTCAAGAATCGCCATGTGCGCCTCCGTCAATGATGCCCGTATCGGTTGAGCCGCTTCTCGCCGACGTTCTGGAGCTTCGTCAGCACCGTCGAGAAGATCAGATAGATGAAGCCGACCTCGAGGTACATCGGCAGCGCCGCGTACGTCCGGCCGATGACCTTCTGCGTCGCCATCAGCATCTCGGCGACCGTGATGCACGAGGCGAGCGACGTGTCCTTCACGAGGCCGATCATGGAGTTCATCAGCGAGGGGAACGCCGTCCGCAGCGCCTGCGGCAGGACGATCCGCCGCATGATCTGCATATAGCGCATCCCGACGCAGTATCCCGCCTCGATCTGCCCGCGCGGGACGGATTCGAGCGC
>CANQIG010000206.1 GCA_947623765.1 uncultured Clostridia bacterium
TGCTGTCACTGCCTGATTCCACGCTTCCCTTGTTCGCTTTTCCTTTCTTTCGTGTCTATTTTTTGTTGACTAGTGCAGAAAGGAGCCCGTTTTTCCGCGATTCGCAGTCTTTTCCACAGTCAAAAATTGGCGGATTCGATAAAAAGGAGTACCAAATTTTTACAGGAAGTTTCCTAAGGTGCCGAAAAGGCGAAAACATCTTCAAGAGGAAGGAACCTGCTGGGAGGCGCAATACATCAAGTCGCGCGTTCTCCCGGGGAAGAGCCGGTACGGATTCTGCTACGGAAAGACGTATCAGGAGACGAAAGAAAAGGCGATGGCGGCGTTTTTCCACGTTCTGCGACGAATGGCTCGCGCTCCAGCGCGGCGAGATCCGGGAGTCCCCCTAGTAAAGTATTGCACGATCCTCGAAAATCATGTGAAACCGAAGCTCGGGAACGGCTATCCGCTCGCACTGCGCACACAGACCGTGAAGGAATTCAAATGGGCGCTGTTGGACACAGACGGTCTCTCCCCAAAAACAGCCGAGGATGTGATGGTCGTGCTCCGTTCGGTCGTCGATCACACGGCGAAGCGGTTTCCCGGCAGAATCCCGCTGATCGAGTTCCATGAGAAGTCCACGCGGGACTGCGGGCTGGAGGGTGTGCATTTTCACACGCTCCGGCACACCTTTGCGACCCGCTGCGTCGAGGTGGAGTTCGAGCTCAAAAGCCTCAGCGAGGTGCTCGGCCATGCGAACACCTCCATCACGCTGGACCGGTACGTCCATTCTTCCCTCGACCTCAAACGTGAAAACATGAACAAGCTGGCGATGCTCACCGTCTGACACACTCGCAGTCAAAGCCAGCCCGAAACATGACAAAGCCGCAGAAGCGGGAAAAACCTCCTTTTTCTGCGGCTATTTCGTTGTGACTTTTTTGTATCCCCGCACCCTTCGCGGAGGGGCTTACGTCCGCGCTTCCTGCCCGTCGGGCGGACACATGATGCGGATGATCTCCGCGTCCGTCCCGACCATCCCCACGCGCGCGAGCTGGCCGACGTTGCGGATCGTGTTCTCCGCGCCCTTCTCGACGATCCCGTCGCCGCCGTAAAACTCCGAACCCTGCCGCTGCATCTGGAAGCCCAAAAGCCCCGCCTCGACCGCCGAGGCGATCTTCGCCGCGCAGCTCGCCTTCGCCCCGTCGCAGATCATGCCGGAGTTGATCGCCACCGCGTTCACCACGGTGTGCGCGATCTCCCTCGCCCTGCCGCCGTGCAGGTAGCAGACGCCCGCGCCCGCGCCGCAGCCCGCGCTCGTCGCGCCGCAGTACGCGGAGAGCCGCCCGATCCCGGTCTTCAGGTGGATCGTCACGAGATTCGAGACGACGAGCGCGCGGTACAACTTTTCCCTGTCTACGTGCATCGCCTCCGCGTAGACGATCACCGGCAGCGACGCCGTGAGCCCCTGATTCCCGCTGCCGGAATTGATGACGACCGGCAGCTCGCAGCCGCTCATCCGCGCGTCGGAACCGGCCGCCGCCGTCGCCTTCGCGCGGTTGTGGACGCTGTCCCCGTAGGCGGAGAGCAGCACGCGCCCGATGTTCGCGCCCCAGTCCCCCGAAAATCCCGCCTCGGCGATGGCCGTGTTGCATTCGATCTGCCGGTCCAGCGTCGGCGCGACGTCCCCGATCTCCACACAGTCGGCGAACGCCGCGATCCCCTCGACGGAAAGAAATTCCCTGCCGCCGGGCTCCGCCTGTCCCTCCCCGTCAAACGGCGCGGAAAACAGGACCTCCCCGTCCCGCTCGACGCGCACCACGTTCGTGTGACTCCCGAGGATCTGCACGAACGCGCTGTGCGGCCCGCGCTTTGCCCGCACGGCGATCTCAAAGACGAACCCGCTCTCCGACGCGTGCACGCAGACGCGCAGCGTCTCGAGGCACGCCCGCACGGCGGGGAGCCGCGCCTCCGTGATCTTTGAAAGCACCTCCAGCCGGTCCTCGGCGCGCCCCGCCGCAATGCCCGCCGCGACTGCCGCGCCGATGCCGCGCAGTCCCCCGGTATGCGGCACGACGACGCTCTTCACGTTTTTCAGGATGTTCGGGCTGACTCGGACCTCCACCGCGTCGGGCGCGCCGCCGAGCGCGTCCCGGGCGATCGCCGCCGCGTATGCCACGGCAATCGGCTCCGTGCAGCCCATGGCGGGCACGAGTTCTTCCCGCAGAATGTTCAAATATCTTTCGTACAACGCGTCATGCTTTTCCATTCCCAAAACTCCTCCCCGGGCCGTGCCCGGCTTTCTTTTTCAAGTATAGCCGATTTCCTCCCCGTTTGCAAGTGGGTCTCCCCAATGTCAGGATCACCGGCGAAGCCTGTAGCTTCGTGCAAGCACTGCAAAGGCCTGTTCCCGGTATGCATCTCAAGACGCATTGAACGGTTTACCACTCGACATCATGCGTCCCCGCCGCCCATAAATGGGCAATTTCCTTTCCCTTATGGATTTTTCATAATTGCGAACCGCGCAAGTTTCCTTCCTCGCTTCGCCCGATGTTTGTCGCTAAAGCTGACAACGGAAAACGTCCCGCCGGGAACTTCCCGGCGGGACGCAGTCTCATACGGACGAAAGGATCTCGGAGAGCTCCGCGAAGGAAGCCGTCCGGAACCCTGCGAGGTCCGCGTTGTTTTCGTTGATGAGGCAGTCCGTCACAAGGACCGTCTCCATCCCCGCCTTTCCCGCGGCGACGGCGTCTTCGTCGACGTTGTTGCCGACCATCAGGCAGTCCGTCGGGTCCACGCCGAGCCGCTTGGCGATCGCCGTGAAGTACGCCGGGTTCGGCTTCGAGCACGACATATTCTCGTACGTCGTGACGAGCGCGAAATCCGAGGACGAAAGCCCGATCCACCGCAGCCGCGTCTCCACGCCGATCTTCGGGAAGATCGGGTTCGTCGCGAGCACCACGGTGTGTCCCGCCGCTTTCAGCCCGTCGACGAGCGGCTTTGCGAGCGGGTTTTCCCCGGTGAACGCTTTCGCGCCCTCAAATTCGTGCGCGTAAAAATCGTCGGTGACGGCACGGTGCGCCGGGACGTACTGCGGGAACAGCCCCGCGAACGTCTCCCAGAACGCCTCGCAGTTCGGCCGGGAGCCGTCGTTTTTGACCATCGCCGCCGTGCCGGCCCAAACGCCCGCGACGAGCGCCTTCGCGTCCGGGTACCCCAGCGGCGCGAGCTTCGCCGCGAGCAGCTTAAAGTACCCGCGCGTGAATTCGTCGTTGTCCATCGGCAGCAGCGTGCCGTCGAGGTCGAACAGGATCACTTTCTCTTTCATTTTATCCCTCCTTGGGCGAAGGCCGCCCCCGCTTTCGGGGCGGCCTTTATTCCGCTTTGCGCAGGCTCGCGCTCGCGACCACGTCGACGCCCGTCCCGCAGACGTTTTCGATCACCACGTCCCCGATCCGGACCGGCGCTTCGACCGCCGCCGCGTTGATCGCCTCCATCACCGCGAAGATCTTCGACTTCGGGACGTCGGTCTTCGTGCGCACGGCGACCACAGGCCGTTCGCCGCCCTTCGCCCGCACCGTCGAGGTGACGGTCCGCGTCGGCGCGGTGACCTCCTTCTTCGCGTAGATCTCGCCGCGCTTGCAGGTGTTCCCCTCGACCTTCACGACCTCGCCGTTTTCGAGCGTGAC
>CANQIG010000207.1 GCA_947623765.1 uncultured Clostridia bacterium
AAGGGCTACCACCCCGCGCAGCTCATCGACGAAGAAGCCTGTATCGGCTGCGCCGCCTGCGCGACGATGTGCCCCGACACGGCGATCACTGTCGAGAGATAACGCGGTTTTGAGAAATGGCACGGTGGAACGTGCGAAAGGGTGAAAGGTACAATGGCAGAAAAAGTTCTGATGAAGGGAAATGAAGCGCTGGCGGAAGCCGCCATTCAGGCGGGCTGCCGTCATTTCTTCGGATATCCCATCACGCCCCAGACAGAGCTCGCGGCCTACATGGCGAAGCGCATGCCGAAGCTGGGCGGTACATATTTGCAGGCGGAGAGCGAGCTCGCCGCCGTCAACATGGTCCTCGGCGCCGCTGCGGCGGGCGTGCGGGCCATGACGTCCTCCAGCTCCCCGGGCGTCAGCCTCAAGGGCGAGGGCATCAGCTATATGGCGGGTTCCGATCTGCCCGCCGTCATCATCAACGTGCAGCGCGGCGGCCCGGGCCTCGGCGGCATCCAGCCCTCCCAGGCGGATTACTGGCAGGCCACGAAGGCGCTCGGCCACGGCGATTTCCAGATCCTCGTCTTCGCGCCGTCCACCGTGCAGGAAATGGTGGACCTCGTCGCGCTCGCGTTCGACCGCGCCGACGAGTACCGGATGCCCGCGATGATCCTCGCGGACGGGATGCTCGGCCAGATGATGGAACCGGTCGTCCTGCCGGAGGCGCACGACGTCGCGGCCCACGAGAAGCCGTGGGCGGCCTCGGGCCACAAAAACGAGAGAAAGCACAACATCGTCAATTCCCTCTACCTCACGCCGAACGCGCTCGAAAGCCTCGTCGTGGAGCGCTACAAGCGGTATGAGATCGTCAAGGCGAACGAGCAGCGCGCCGAAGAGTACCTCGTGGACGACGCGGACGTCGTCGTCGTGGCGTACGGCGCGTCGAGCCGCGTCGCGCGCAGCGCCGTCAACAAGGCGCGCGAGAAGGGCCTCAAGGCGGGCCTCATCCGCCCGATCACGCTCTGGCCGTTCCCCGTGGACACGCTGAAGAAGGCCGCCAGGCACGTCAAGCAGTTCCTGACGGTCGAGATGAGCATGGGCCAGATGGTCGACGACGTGCGGCTCGCGGTCGAGTGCAAGGTGCCGGTCAGCTTCTACGGCCGGACCGGCGGCGTGATCCCGACGCCGAAGGAAGTGCTCGGCGAGATCGAGAAGCTTGTTTGATTGAGATGCGAAAGGACTGAAACGATATGGCAGTTGTATTTCAAAAGCCGTCCACTTTGACGGACGCGCCGCTGCACTATTGCCCCGGCTGCACGCACGGCATCATCCACCGCCTCGTGGCGCAGGCCATCGAGGAGCTCGGCATCGAGGGCAAGACCGTCGGCGTCGCGTCGGTGGGCTGCTCCGTCATGTGCTACGACTATTTCTCCTGCGACATGGTGCAGGCGCCGCACGGCCGCGCGCAGGCCGTCGCGACGGGCCTCAAGCGCGCCCGCCCGGACAACGTGATCTTCACGTATCAGGGCGACGGCGACCTCGCCGCCATCGGCACGGCGGAGACCGTGCACGCCGCGACCAGAGGCGAGAACATCACCGTGATCTTCGTGAACAACGCGATCTACGGCATGACCGGCGGCCAGATGGCCCCGACCTCCCTGCCGGACCAGATCACCCAGACGACGCCCTATGGCCGCGACGTGAACACCGCGGGATACCCGGTGCGCGTCTGCGAGATGCTCTCCACGCTCGACGGCGTTGCGCTCGCGCAGCGCGTCACGGTCGACAGCGTGAAGAATGTCAACATCGCGCGCAAGGCGATCAAGAAGGCGTTCCAGAACCAGATCGAGGGGAAGGGCTATTCCATCATCGAGGTGCTCTCCACCTGCCCGACCAACTGGGGCCTCTCCCCGGTGGACGCGCTCAAGTGGCTCGACGAGAACATGATCCCGTATTATCCGCTCGGCGTGTATAAGGACGGCGTAAAGGGGGACAGGCTGAAATGAAGGATCTGAATATGCTCCTCGCGGGCTTCGGCGGGCAGGGCGTCCTGTTTGCCGGAAAGGTCGCGGCCTATGCCGGTTTGATCGAGGGCAGAGAGCTCTCCTGGCTTCCGTCCTACGGCCCGGAGATGCGCGGCGGCACGGCGAACTGCTCCGTCTGCCTCTCCGATGAGCCGATCGGCTCGCCGCTCGTCACGAACCCGAACGTGCTGATCGCCATGAACCGGCCCTCGCTCGAGAAGTTCGTGAATGATGTGGAGCCGGGCGGCGTGATCCTGCTGGACAGCAGCCTCATCGAGATCCCCGTCGAGCGCGAGGACGTGACCGTCTGCCGCGTGCCCGCCTCGAAGATCGCGGAGGAAAACGGCCTCTCCGGTCTCGCGAACATGGTGCTGATGGGGAAACTCTTCGAGGTCGTCGGCTTCTGCAAGGAGGAGACGCTCGACGCGGCGCTGCAAAAGTGCATCCCCGCGCGCAAGGCCGCGATGCTCGATCTCAACCGCAAGGCGATCGCGCTTGGCCGCGCTTCCTGAAAAATAAAGAACAGAACCGAAAAAGGCGTGCCTGTGTTGGCGCGCCTTTTTGCGTCTCAAGAGGGGCGTTTCGCCCACTTTTTACAAGTCCATAACAACTCGATGAAGACTTGAAAACATGATCCGTGTATAATAACAGGTGAAAATGGGGCCGCCGGGAGGCGGCGAACGGAACGAAAACGAAGGAGCTCCCGGGCGCGGCGTCCGGAACGGAAAGGAGAACGAACGGTGAAGGGCAAAGGTTTGTTGGCGGGATTTTGCGCGGCGGCGCTGCTGCTTTCGGCGTGCCAGGCGAGCCCGGAGGATTCGCTCGTCGTACACAAGAACATGGAAAACCTCATCAGCGAGGCACAGACCGAGAGCGAGGGCAAGGCCGACGCGAACGCCATCCGCGAGGAGGTCTCCAAGGCCGAGCGCTATCAGACGGAGATCGAAAACGAGGGCCTGAACGTCAAACTCACGGTCGACGCGGAGGTGGACGTCCCCGACGTCGACACGTTGAACATCTACCGCGTGCGGCAGAAAAAGTTCGACCAGGCGTTCGTGGACAAGGTCCGCGCGGCGCTCCTCGGGGACACGCCCGTCTATGACTGGATGTTCCAGTTCGCGCGGACGAAATCGAGCCTCGAGGAGAATATCGCGGGGGACCGCGCGGCGATGCGGGACATCGAGCAGAGTATGCGCAGTGCGGTGGACGGGGACGGGAACCCCGTCTATTCCGAGGAGGAGATCGAGGAGCAGCTTCGGCTGATGCAGGACTCCATCGACGCGCTCGAAGAAGAATACGAGACCGCGCCGGAGATCGCCGACCCGGCCGATTACCCGACCGACGGGAAGCTCCGGACAATTCGGGAGCTGAACGAGATCGACCCGGAGAATTATCCGCTGAACGGGGAACGCGGCGATCCGGACGACGGCTCTCTCGACATCGTGACCTCCGGACAGGAGGGGATCTTCGCGGAGCTCTCCGTGCGGAACAGCGCGGCGATCAGCAACCGCCTGCACTTTGCCGCGTCGAAGAGCGGGTATGTGGACGATCTGTACGCCGACAACGGCACCGTGCTCGATCCCGCGTCGTACAACAGCCAGCCCCTCGGCGAGGGCGCGCCGGAGAACTTCCTCGGTTCGGTGTTTACC
>CANQIG010000208.1 GCA_947623765.1 uncultured Clostridia bacterium
CGCACGCGTCGTACATCTCGGCGGCCTGCTGGTAATGCGCGAGGCGGATCGTGTTCGCGCCCATCTCCGCGATGATCGCGGCGTCCTCGTCGTGCTCCTTTTTCGTCAGCGCGTTGCCGAGGTACAGGCGGTCTTGGTGGCGGCAGACGCCGCGCAGCGGATGCGGGCGACCGTTCAGGATGAACCCGCGGTCTTTGTCGACCGAGAAGCTGCGCACGCCGAAAGTGGTCTCGACCTCGTCGAGCACTTCGTTCAGCGAGACGAGGCGCACGCGGGCCTTATAGAGCGCCGGGGAATCCGGGCCGTCCCAGAGCTTCGCATCGGGGATGAACGCGTCGAGCACGGTCTCGGGAGACGCGAAGGTCCAGCTCTCGGAGAGCTCGGTGCCATTCTCGTCGAGGAGCGTGACGCAGACGGTCTGCTTTTCCTTTACGCCGTCGAGCAGCACACGGACGCGCACCTTCGCGCCGCCGTCTGCGGGCTCGGCGTCCACGAACACGCCGCTGTCGCCGAAATGGTCGAGCGAGACGCGGCTCTCCGGGACGCTTACGACCTTCACGTAGCGGTAGAGGCCGCCGTAGAACGTGAAGTCCGCGCGCTGCGGATAGACTTTATCGTTATACCGGTTGTCGCAGAGGATCGCGAGCACGTTCTCGCCCGGGCGGCAGAGGGACGTGACGTCCGCGCGGAACGCGCTGTACCCGCCGACGTGCCGCCCGGCAAACGCGCCGTTCACCCAGATCTCGCCGACGAGCGACGCCGCGCCGACCTCGATGTAGGTGCTGCCGCCGGGGATCGGCTGCTCCGGCGCTTCAAACGACGTGACGTACCAGTACGCGCCGCGCTGGAAGGGCTGGCCGTTCTGGCCGTCCACCGCGTTCCAGCTGTGCGGGAGCGTCACGGCCTCCCAGCCGCCGCCCTCCGGCATCGCCTTGGGCGCGCGTTCGCACGTCCGGCTGAAAAGCCAATTCTTTTTCAGATCCACGGTTTTTCTCATCTGTCTGCCCACTTCCTCTGTCTGCGTTGTTTCCCCAAAACAAAAGGACGGCGATGCCTCCTTCCGCAGACGGAGACGACGCCCATTCGACCGGGCGTATTCACCAAAAAATAGCAAAATCTACACCTTTTGAAACAGCAATTATTATTCCAAAAACCGGTAACAATTTGGTAAAAAAGACAATAAAGCTCTTGACAAGGTAGAAAATGGGTGCTAAAATTGATTGCGAAAATGCGACTCAAAAGGCGTAGATTCTGAAATTAAATCGTGTCCTGTCCGCTGTTTTCGGGTCCCGCACATTCCCTCGCGCGTCGGTAGAACGTCGACCGGGTGAAGCCGGAAAGCGCCATCGCCTCGGCGAGCGAGAGGCGGTTTTCCCGCCAGAGGCGCACGGTCTCGCCGAAATCCGGCGGCACGGGCCGCCTCGGCCGCCCGAAACGCTGCCCGCGCGCCTTTGCCGCCGCGATGCCCTGCGCCTGCCGCACGCGGATGTTCTCCCGCTCGTTCTGCGCGGCGAACGAGAGGATCTGCAGCACGAGATCCGCGATGAACGTGCCCATCAGGTCTTTCCCCTGCCGCGTGTCGAGCAGCGGCATATCGAGCACGCAGACGTCCGCGCCGATCTCCTTCGTGAGGCGCCGCCATTCCCGCTGGATCTCCTCGTAGTTCCGCCCGAGGCGGTCGATGCTGAGGACGAGGAGCAGATCGCCGCGCCGCAGCCGCCGCACGAGGCGCGCGTACCCCGGCCGCTGAAAGTCCGCGCCGCTCTGCTTATCCACATAGACGTTTCTTCTTGGGACATCCCGCTCCCGCATGGCGAGCAGCTGCCGCTCCTCGTTCTGCTCCGCGCTCGAGACCCGTACATATCCGTAGATCTTCATACGATCACTCCTGTTTTTTATTGTTTTCATGAAATAAATTATAGTATTTTTCTCCTGCACCCGCAACAAAAACAGGAGAACGACCCGCAGAAACGGCGGCTTTTCCCGCATCGGGAAAGCCGCCGGCGGTTCGGTCCTCTCGATGAAAAAAGGCAGAACGGAATGGCTGTTCCGCTCTGCCTTTTTTCTCGATCCCGAAAAACGGGAGAAGACGAATGATAAACATGACAAGACCCTCCCCTCCCCAAAATGGAGAGCGGAGGGTCTTACCGCACGGTCCGTGTTTTCCAATATAAACGCGCGAGCATCCCCGCGAACGCTGCGGAGAGCAGGGAGAACCCGAGGCGCGTCAGGAGCAGTTCAGCTTCGTAGCTGCGCCGCACGAGCTCTTCCCGGTTGACGACGGAAAAGCCCATGCTCTGCAGCAGCACGGCGTCCGCGCCGGAGGGGTCGGTCTTTGCGAACATCACGCGCGCCGAAGCGCTCCCCGAGAGCGTTTTCGTGGTCCCGCGCGCGACGGCGAGGCCTTCCGGGAGCGAGCCGGCCGCGTAAAACGCGCCGGTCTCCGATTTGTCCCCGATCTCAAACGCGATCTGCGCGGGGCTTTCCGCCTTTGAGCCGCAGAACGACGAAAACGCGGCGCTGCCGAGCCAGAACCGCTTCACCTCACCATTCGCTTCGATGCCGTAGCACGCGGCGAGGTATGCACCGTCGAGCTCCGTCACGGCGAGCGTTTTCTCCCCCGCCGAGACGCTGTATTCCCGCTGCCGGGACGCGCCGACCGCGCCGCCGGATTCCACGAGCCGCCGCAGGGCGGCGTCCAGGGCCGCGCCGCTTTCCGCTGCGGCGAGCACGTACTCCACGGGCTGCTCGAGGAGCGCCGCGTATTCCAGCGCGCCGGACGCCGCATAGCCGAGAAGGGCGAGCGCGGCGAGCAGGAACAGCAGCGCGAGCTTCACGCGGCCGTCCTCCCGGCGGAGCCGCCAGAGGCGGCGAAGCGCGTTCATGCGCCGCGCCGCCGCCTTGCGGCGCGGACGAGCAGCACGCCCGCAAGGAGCAGCACGGCGGCCCCGACGGCGGCCATCACGGCCCACCACTGGTTCGGGTCGTCCGGCTCCTCCCGGCTCTCCCCGGAGAACGGGGACTGGATGTTCACGGAGAACGTCCCGGTCTCGGTCAGCGCGTTCCCGTCCGCGTCTTCATAGTCGTAGGTCACGGTGCCATCCGTCCTGCCATAGGAAAAGCTCCCCTGCGTCAGCGCCGTGAAGCGCACGGAGATCGCCGCCTGCTTCGATTCCCCGCCGGGGAGGTCGCCGATAAACGCGACCCCGGCGGGCAGGAGGCCGTCCGCCTCGATCGACGCGCGGACGTTGTACGCATCGGCGTGACTGAGGTTCACGGCCTGCACTGTCACCTCGACGGTGTCGGAGACGACGGCTTCGGCGGGCATTTGAAGCAGCGCGAACTCCACGGAAAGCGGCTGCGTGACGCGAAACCGCGCCGTACCCGACCCGCTCGCGGTCATGCCCTTTCCGTAGGCGAAATCGAACGAGATCGGGACGGTGTACTGCCCGGCGGGCGTCTCCGGGCGCACGTCGTACTCCCACGTCAGCTCCACGGTGCCGAGCGCCTCGAGCGCACCCACATATACGCTGTCCGAAGCGCTCGCGAGCACGAAGCCCTCGCCGGGCGAACCGGCGGT
>CANQIG010000209.1 GCA_947623765.1 uncultured Clostridia bacterium
TTGTGGAGCGCGCCCTCGAGGGCGGCGTGACGCTCCTGCAGCTGCGCGAAAAGGAGCGCGACGGCCGCGACTATCTGCGGCTCGCGAAGCGCGTGAAGGCGGTCGCGGACCGTTTCCGCGTCCCGCTGCTCCTCGACGACCGCGTCGACGTGGCGTTCGCGGCGGACGCCGCAGGCGTACACGTCGGCCAGAGCGACCTGCCCGTCGCAGAGGCGCGGCGCATCCTCGGCCCGGATAAGATCGTCGGGGCGACCGCAAAGACGGTCCCGCAGGCGCTTGAGGCGTTCGGGCAGGGCGCGGATTACCTCGGGACCGGCGCGATCTTCCCGACGACGACGCATGTCAAGACCGTGCTCACGCCCGTCTCGACGCTCTGCGACGTGTGCCGTGCGGTGCCGATCCCCGTCGTCGCCATCGGCGGGCTTAACGCCCAAAACCTCTCGGTGCTCGAGGGCGCGCCGATCGCCGGCGTCGCGGTCGTCTCCGCGATCATGAAGGCCGCCGACCCAAAAGCGGCTGCGGCAGACCTTCTCGCCAAAGTCACGGCGCTGAAAGTGCGCTGAGATCCCGATCCTCTAACCCACTCATAAACAAAGCATCCACACAGGCCCAGAGGTGCAGTCCTAGCTGTTCCCCCAGGGCCTGTTTTTCTTGCATCTCTCGCCCACCATCCATCAACGCGCCAGCCCCATTTTTATAATCCCCTCAGAGAAGAAAACCGTGATAGCTCTCCACCACACCCACGACGGGCTGGATGTTATTTCCAAAGCATAACTGAGAATGTTTCTAATAAGATATTAGCTGTTATAACAACAATTTATTTTCCAAAAGCAACGGCAAAGCGCCCGGCGGCAAGATCATCCTCCCGTCGGGCGCTTTTTCTGCGGCGCAGAACATCCGTCAGGAGAGCAATACCGCCCAAATGCAGGCAAAACACACCCAAAAAAGCGCCGCACACACCCTACGACCTCCTGCTGCCACCTTCCAACATCCCGTTTTTGGCACAAAATGTCCGAAAGAAGTCATATTCCCCACATCTTTGAGTATCGGTCAGTTTCCCGCCCGCTTCTCACTTCCTGTGAATATGTTTCACCGGATACGCGTCAGCCCCTACTCTGCGCTATGATAAAATCATATTTATTTAAAACAACTTTTGGAGGTGCGTCCCCGTGAAGCGTCTTTCCTGCTGGCTCCTCGCAGTCCTGTTTCTCGCCTTGCCAGGCCTTTTTGTGCTCGCACAGCCCGCGGAAGAGCCCACCCTGCTCGCCTTCGCGGACACGCCGTCCGGGCCCGTCTATGCCGTCACCGACGGCGAGGAAACGCGCGTCGTCGCGGAAACCGGCGACGTTTCCACGGTCTTCCCCGCCTCCATCGCCTTTTTCCGGGGCGATCTCGCGGTCCTCCTCGGCGAGACAAAAGGCAACGTCTCCCTCGAAACCTTTTCCCTGCCTTCTCTCTCGAGCTCCGGGCCGTTCGGCGTACTCCGCGGCGAAGAGGGCAATTTCTCCCTCGGCTCTATGCTCTGCTGGGAAGCCGACCGCTTTGGCCGGGTCTACGCCGTTCCCCGGGAAGATCCCACGCAGCTCCTCGTCTTCGATGAGGCCGGCACACAGCTCGAGGGACGCACGTTCCCCGAGTCGATCAACCGCATCGAAGTCTTCGGCGACCGGCTGTACCTCATCTTTTTCGACCGCGCGGAGTCGCTGGACCTCACCGAGGACGGCTTCGGCGAGTCTGATTCCTTCGAGTTCAAATCGGACCGGCCGCCGTACCGTTTCCTCTCCGACACGGTGTACATCAACGAGCTCGGGTACCTTTGCGAGGTCGGGCGGGAGGAGCCGTTCTTCGACACAGGGATCCCTCCGGCGGGGCGGTATCTCGTCGCGCTCGCGGACGACGTGTTCTACTGGTACGGGGAGAGAAACACGGTCTTTCGGCAGGCGCTGGACGCGGAACAGGCGGAGTTCTGCACGGTCCCGGAGCGTCCATTAGCGCTTGGGGAGAACGGCGCGCTGTTTTACATAGACGGGGAATACCTCTTCACCCCGTATAGCGACTTTACTCCCGCCCCGACAGCGACCCCGGAGCCGACTTCGATCCCGACTCCGACGGCCGTCCCCACCGACACGCCGAAGCCAACAAACACCCCGAAGCCTACCAGTACTCCAAAACC
This sequence comes from uncultured Clostridia bacterium, assembly GCA_947623765.1. Classification (GTDB taxonomy): domain Bacteria; phylum Bacillota; class Clostridia; order Oscillospirales; family Acutalibacteraceae; genus Hominenteromicrobium. The sequence continues at coordinate 2,174 of CANQIG010000209.1, forward strand.
TTCCAGTTCCGCGAAGCCCACGAATACGCCGAAACCCTCCGCGTCTCCGAGCCCCTCCAACAGTCCCGCCCCGACGCCCGGACCGGGCCGTGAGAATCTCGAATTTACCGGCGAGTTTCTCTATGCCCCGGTCGACATGAGCGTTGCCGAGCTGCGCACCGCGCTTCTCCCTGAGGATGCGGAGATCTACTTTGACTCCGGCAAAACGGCCTCCGGAGACCTCCGCACGGGGATGGCGGTCCTCCTAGAGGAGGAGACGTACACCGTTGTCGTCCCCGGGGACATCAACGCGACCGGCACGGTGAACACGCTCGATATGCGCCTCGCCATGCGGTATCTGCTCGGCGAAGACGACCTCTCGCCCGCCGCGTTCGCCGCGCTCGACCTGACCCGCGACGGTGAAGCAAATACCGGCGACCTTGTCCTCCTCGCGCGGGCGATCGGGTAATAGGACAACATGAAACGTTAAGATTGGCGGCCAGAGCTATAATTGACAGAGATATAAAGATTCCCCTGAGAGAACAGCGCCTGCTGGCATCTCAGGGGAATTCACATCTCACCCGCATTTTGTAAGTCTTTCGGCTAATTTAAGCTATACCGCTTACCTGAAACGACTTATTATTTATTTCACTGCGGTTTTTGAAACGTCAAAGCCCTCTCGCAACGACTGTGGGAGGGCTGCATTTCTTTCTAAGCTAAAAAAGATTTTCAGTTAATTTGGGTCGGAATATAATCTCCCACAGAGCGCTTTAGGCTGAAGCGAGCCGCAGGGAGGAACTTTTGCCGGACACGGCAAAAGTTTCGACCGGAGACGAAGCGGACCCAAAAGGTCGTAAAACCTTTTGGGGAAAAGGCGCGGCAGTCCGAAGGACGAAGCCGCATTTTCGACAAAGGAAATGCGGCGAGTCACAAGGACTCGCCGCGCCGTTGGAGCTGCTAACCAGATTCGAACTGGTGACCCATGCCCACGAAAGCAGAGCTTTCGCGGGGCCCGCTGATTATCATGGGGCTCCGCCCCAAACCCCCGCGCTTCGCGCGATGGACGAGGTCACCAGTTTTTTGGGGAACGCCAAAGCCCTCCCGCAACGACTGCAGGAGGGCTTTGTGGAGCAGCTAACCAGATTCGAACTGGTGCCCCATACCCACGAAAGCAGGGCTTTCGCGGGGCCCGCTGATCGTCATGGGGCTCCGCCCCAAACCCCCGCGCTTCGCGCGACGGACGAGGTCACCATTCTTTTTTGATACGCCAAAGCCCTCCCGCATTTGATGCGAGAGGGCTTCATGCCTAATCACGTCGAAAAAGATATTTTGGCCAACTTAGACGACAGATTTGAACCCTTGCATGAGCAGGTCAC
>CANQIG010000210.1 GCA_947623765.1 uncultured Clostridia bacterium
TTGAAGATGCTGTGGATGCGCGCGTGCGCGTACTGGACGTAATAGACCGGGTTCTGCGCGTCCTGCTGGACCGCGAGATCGAGGTCGAAATCGAGCAGCGAGCTCGCCTCGCGCATATTGAACAGGAACCGCGCGGAGTCGACCGGCACCTCGTCGAGCAGGTCGCCGAGCTGGATCGCTTTGCCGGTCCGCTTGCTCATCCGGACGACCTCGCCGTTCTGCATCAGCCGCACGAACTGCATCAGCAGGATCTCGAGCTTTTCCGGGTCGTGCCCGATCGCGGCCATCGCGCCCTTCATCCGCGCGACGTGGCCGTGGTGGTCGCTGCCCCAGATGTCGATCAGCGTCGTGAAGCCCCGGTCGAACTTGTTCTTGTGATACGCGATGTCCGCCGTGAAGTACGTCGGCGTGCCGTTCGCGCGGACGAGCACCTCGTCCTTTTCGCCGCCGAACTCGGTCGCCTTGTACCAGACCGCCCCGTCCTTCTCATAGGTGAGCCCGCGGCTTTTCAGGTCCTCCACGACGGCCATGACCGCGCCGCTCTTGTGCAGATCGCTCTCCTTGAACCAGCAGTCGTAGTGGATGCGGTACTTTTCCATGTCGGCCTGCATCTTCGCGAGGTTTTTCGGCAGCGCGAACTCGACGAGCGATTTCCGCCGCGCGGCTTCGTCGAGCGCCATCAGCGCGTCGCCGTGTTCCGCCGCGTACTCCTTCGCGAGGTCGGTGATGTCCTCGCCGTGGTAGCTGTCCTCGGGGAGCTCGGGCGGTTCCGCCGCAAAGAGCTGCTGATAGCGGATCGAAAGCGAGAGCCCGAACTTTTCGAGCTGGTTGCCTGCGTCGTTCACGTAGAACTCGCGCCAGACGTCATAGCCCGCCGCGTCGAGCACCGCCGCGAGGCAGTCACCGAGCGCGCCGCCTCTGGCGTTTCCCATGTGCATCGGGCCGGTCGGGTTCGCGGAGACGAACTCCACCATCACCTTCTCGCCCTTGCCGAAGTCGCTGCGCCCGTACGTCTCCTTCTGCGTGAGGATGTCCTTGAGCACGTCGGCGTAAAACGCCGGGGCGAGGAAGAAATTCAGAAATCCCGGGCCCGCCGTCTCCGCGCGGGAGAGGTAGGTGCCCGAAAGATCGAGATACGCGAGGATCGCGGCGGCGATCTTCGGCGGGGCCATGCGGAAGACGCGCGCCGAGACCATCGCGGCGTTCGCGGCAAAATCGCCGTGGGCGCTGTCCGCGGGCCGCTCGACGGCAAAGGCGGGGATCTCCGCCTCGGGGAGCGCGCCCTCCGCCATCGCGCGGCGCATCGCGTTTTGTACGGCGGAGAAGACCTGTTCCCGCGCCGTCGTCAGAACTTTTGACATATTTCTACATCCTTTCAGGGGTTTGGAATCTCCTGCTGCATCGCTTTGTCCGGGCGGCGGCGCAGCTTCACGAGGATCTCGTTGTGCGAGGAGAGGTGCGCGTCGATGTCGAGCGTATACCGAATCGCAAGCTCGCCGCCCTCGCGCGTCAGGGAATTGCGCAGTGTCTGCGTGAAGACGCCGAGCGAGAGCATCCCGACGCCCGTGTCGTACATACATTTATGGCGTTTGCCGCGCTCCAGCACGAGCCGGGTGGACATCCCGGGGTGGAGCATCGTCACCGTGTCGTTTTTTTCGATCTTCAGCACCTTGCGGTGGCCCTTGTAGGGGGCCTCGTCGTCGTACTCCGTGTAGGAGATGTACTGGACGCCGCCGCGCTCGCTGTAATCCCCGAGCGTGTCGACCTTGATCTCGCCGGTCTCCCGGTCGATGGTCTGCCGCCCGATGATCGTGATCTCATAATTTTCCTGCATCTTTTTCTCCCTTTTTCCGTTTCGTCCGAACAAGGTCATACCGTCTCGATGTCGATCCGCTCCAGCTCGCCGGGGACCGCCCGGCCGAGGCAGAGCGCCGCGACATCGTAGAAGCTCTCCGTGAGGTCGCTGACGAAAAAGCGGTGCTCTCCGGGGGAGGCCGAGTCCGTCAGCAGGCCGTTTTCTTCGAGCAGCTTCCGGCAGCTTTCCGCCGCCTCCCGGCCTGCGTCGACGAGCGTCACGTCCGGGCCCATCACATCGCGGATCGTCTCGCTGATGATGGGGAAATGCGTGCAGCCGAGGATCAGCGTGTCGATCCCCGCGTCCCGAAGCGGCGCGAGATAGCGCTCCGCGACGAGCCGCGTGACGGGTTCTTCGGGGGAGACGAACCCGCTTTCGACGAGCGGCACAAAGAGCGGGCAGGCCTGCTCCGCGACGGCAATCGCGGGGTCGAGCTTCAAGAGCTCGCGCCGGTAGCTGCCCGAGGAGACGGTCGCGCTCGTGCCGATCACGCCGATCCGGCGGTTCTTCGAGGCGCGCGCGGCGGCCTTCGCCGTCGGGCGCAGCACGTCGATGAAGGGGATCGGCAGCGCGTCGCCGACGTCGTGCGCGACGCTCGAGACCGTCCCGCAGGCCGCGACGACGGCCTTCACGTCGTGCTTCATCAAAAAGCGCACGTCCTGCTGCGCGTATCGGATGATCGTGTCGCGTCCCCGGTTGCCGTAGGGGACGCGTCCCGTGTCCCCAAAATAGAGGATGCTCTCGTTCGGCAGGATGCGCAGCAGCTGCCGCACCGTGGTGAGCCCGCCGAGGCCGGAGTCAAAAACGCCGATGGGTCTTCTGTCCATGCGTACTCCTTTCGCCTCAGGACCGGGTCATGGCGCAGCCGATGAGCGCGTCCAGCAGCGCGGGGTAGGAGACGCCCGCGGCTTCCCAGAGCTTCGGGTACATGCTGATCGAGGTGAATCCCGGCAGCGTGTTGATCTCGTTCAGGATGACCTTGCCCTCCTTCGCGGTGACGAAAAAGTCCACGCGCGCGAGGCCGTCGCAGCCGAGCAGATTGAAGGCCCGCACGGCCGTCTTCCGGATCTCCTCGGCGGTCTCCGCCGGGATGCGCGCCGGGATGAAGAGCTGCGCCGTGCCGTTTTTGTATTTGTCGTCGTAGTCGTAAAACTCCGCGCCGGCGCCGATCTCGCCCACGCCGGAGGCCTGCGCCGCGCCCCGGTTCCCAAGGACCGCGCATTCGACCTCCTGCCCGACGATGCCCTCCTCCACGACGACCTTGCCGTCGTGTTCCATCGCGAGGCGGATCGCGCTGTCGAGCGCTTCGGGCGCGCGCACCTTCGTGACGCCGACGGAGCTCCCGGCGTTCGCGGGCTTGACGAAAACCGGGAAGTTGAGGCGCGCCTCGATGCGTCGGCGGATGCCCTCCCCGTCCGCGAGGTAGCGGTCGCTGTAAAACCAGAGGAAGTGCGCCTGCTCGATGTTCCAGTTCGAGAGCAGCGAGTGCGTCGCGGCCTTATCCATGCAGACCGCCGAAGCGAGCGTGCCGCACCCCACGTACGGGATGCCGCAGAGCGTGAACAGCCCCTGGATGGTGCCGTCCTCGCCGTTTTTGCCGTGGAGTACGGGGAAGATCACG
>CANQIG010000211.1 GCA_947623765.1 uncultured Clostridia bacterium
GCCGGCTCATTCAAATGCACCGTGCGGCGGGGAGCTGCGCCGTTTTCCGCGTTAAGGAGTTTGAGTGATACGTCTTTTGGCGTATAATTTGGGTGGTACCACGGCGCTGTCCGTCCCAAGAGGGATGGGCAGCCCTTATTTTTTCCGAAACAGTAAGGAATGGTGAAAAGAACAATGCAATGGACCGGACTAAACGAACTCAGAGAAAAGTACCTCTCCTTCTTTGAGTCGAAGGGGCATCTGCGTCTTCCGAGCTTCCCGCTCATCCCGAAGGACGACAACAGTCTGCTCCTCATCAACTCGGGCATGGCGCCGATGAAAAAATACTTCACCGGTGAAGTGACCCCGCCCCGCAAACGCGTGACGACGTGCCAGAAATGCATCCGCACGACCGACATCGAGAACGTGGGATTTACGGCGCGCCACGGCACCTATTTTGAAATGCTCGGCAATTTCTCGTTCGGCGACTACTTCAAGAAGGAAGCCACCGCGTGGGCCTGGGAATTCTTTACCGAGGTCCTGGAGATCCCGAAGGATCTGCTCTACGTCACGATTTACGAAAGCGATGACGAGGCGTATGAGATCTGGACGAAGCAGAACGGCGTCGATCCCTCGCACATCGTGCGCATGGGCAAGGAGGACAATTTCTGGGAGCACGGTTCCGGCCCCTGCGGTTCGTGCTCGGAGATCCACTTCGACCGCGGCGAGAAATACGGCTGCGGCAAACCGACCTGCGGCGTCGGCTGCGACTGCGACCGCTTCGTCGAGGTCTGGAACATCGTCTTCACGCAGTTTGACAACGACGGCAACAACAACTATACCCCGCTCGACCATCCGAACATCGACACCGGCATGGGCCTTGAGCGCCTCGCGTGCGTGATGCAGGGCGTCGACAACCTGTTCCTCGTCGACACCGTGCAGAACATTCTGCAGCACATCGCGCGGATCGCCGGCATTTCCTACGGTGCGTCGGATAAAGCGGACATCTCGCTGCGCATCATCACGGACCACATCCGCAGCGCAACGTTTATGATCAGCGACGGAGTCATGCCCTCCAACGAGGGGCGCGGCTATGTCCTGCGCCGCCTGCTCCGCCGTGCCGCGCGGCACGGGAGACTCCTCGGCATCGACCGTCCCTTCCTCACGGAGGTCGTGGAGACCGTCATCCGGGAAAACGCGGCGTATCCGGAACTCTCCGAGAAAAAGGCGATGATCCAGAAGGTCATCTCCTTTGAGGAGGAGAGCTTTGGCCGCACCATAGACAAAGGCATCGCGATGCTGACAACGATCCTGGACCGCACGGATACCCGGATCCTCTCGGGTGAAGACGCGTTCCTGCTCAGCGATACGTTCGGCTTCCCGATCGACCTGACCAAGGAGATCCTTTCCGAGCGCGGCATGACCGTCGATGAGGAGAAGTTCCGCGCGCTCGTCTTGAAGCAGCGCGAGACGGCCCGCGCCAGCCGCAGAAACGCGGGAGCGGACGCTTGGGCGGGCGACGCCGACGTCTTGGAAGGCGCCGCTGCGACGGAATTCCTCGGGTATACCACAATGGAGTCGAGCGCGTCTGTCCTCGCTCTCGTGAAGGATGGCGCGCGCACGGAGACCGCCGAAGCGGGCGACGACGTGCTCCTCGTTCTGGACCGCACGCCGTTCTATGCGGAGAGCGGCGGTCAGGTGGGCGATACGGGAACGGTGAAAACCGATACCGGTCTGCTGACCGTTCTCGGCACCACCAAGAACGCGTCCGGCGTTTTCATGCACAAGGCGACCGTAGAGGAGGGCTTCGTGCGCATCGGCGACGCGGCGACAGCGTCTGTGGACGCCGTGCGCCGCCGGGCGATCATGCGCAACCATACCGCCGCGCACCTGCTGCAGGCCGCGCTGCGCAGCGTCCTTGGCACGCACGTGGAGCAGGCCGGTCAGCTCGTGACGCCGGAAAGCGTCCGCTTCGACTTCACGCATTTCGCCGCGCTCTCCGAGGAGGAGCTTCTCGCCGTGGAGACGCTGGTCAACGAAAAGATCCTCGAGAGCATCGCCGTGGAAAGCAGGGAGATGCCCATCGAGGAGGCGAAAAAGCTAGGCGCGATGGCGCTCTTCGGCGAAAAGTACGGCGATGTCGTGCGCGTCGTCTCCGCGGACGATTTCAGCAAGGAGTTCTGCGGCGGCACGCACGTGGACAACACCTCAAAGCTCGGCCTGTTCAAGATCATCAGCGAATCGTCGATCGCCGCCGGCGTCCGCCGCATTGAAGGCACGACCGGGCTCAACGTGCTCGGTATGCTTTACGCTGCGAATACGCTCTTGAAGAACACGGCCTCCGTGATGAAGGTGGGTACGCCCTCCGATCTCCCGCAGAAAGCCTCTCAGCTCGTGCAGGAGAGCAAAGAAAAGGACCGTATGCTCGAATCCCTGCAGGCGAAGCTCGCGGCGCACAGCCTCGATTCCATCCTCGAAAACGCGGTGAAAGTGCAGGGCATCAAAGTCGTGACCGCGATGTTCTCCGGTACAGGCGGAGACGTCCTGCGCACGATGTGCGACCAGGTCCGCTCCAATGTCCAGACGCCCACGGTCGCGGTGCTTGCCGGCATTCTGGACGGCAAGGCCACGCTTGCGGCTACCGTCACAAAGGCGGCGCAGGAAAGAGGAATCAAGGCCGGTCTGCTGGTCAAGGCGGTCGCGCAGATCACCGGCGGCAACGGCGGCGGCAAGCCCGATTTCGCGATGGCCGGCGCAAAGGATCAGACGAAGCTGGACGAAGCGCTTGCGGCAGTGCCGGAGCTCCTTCTCAAACAGCTTTGACACATAAAAGTATGGATCCCGAAAAGCTATCAGGAAAGGAGGAGATCCTGCGCCGACTGCGCCTTTTCAAGCGCGAACTGCGCAGGATGCGGAGAAACATGGACTGCATTTTCTGTAAAATCGCCGCGGGGGAGATCCCGAGCACCAAGGTCTACGAGGACGATACGGTCGTGGCGTTTCGCGATCTCGATCCCCAGGCGCCGACCCATGTGCTCATCATTCCGAAAGAGCACATCCCGTCGGCAAACGCGTTGACGGAGGAGAACGCCGCGATCGTCGCGCACATTTTCCTTGTGGCAAAGGAGATCGCCGCGAAAGAAGGCCTTGACGCCGGGTACCGGATCGTCAACAACTGCGGCGAAGACGGCGGCCAGACCGTAAAGCACCTGCATTTTCATCTTCCGTCAAATGGCGTGGCCTCCGGGCTGATCTCTGCAGCACACCAGTGAATCAACGGAAAGGGGAAAACGACATGGAACAGAAATATTACAAGATGACCATTGCGGGCTGTGAGCGCGAACTCCCGATCTGCCCGATCAGCGACACGATGGACATTGCGGGCTTCGTGATGTTCGGCGACGTGGAGGTCACGGAGGCCGCGGCGAAGGCGCTGATGGAAAAGTGCCCGGAGC
>CANQIG010000212.1 GCA_947623765.1 uncultured Clostridia bacterium
GTGGAACGCGCCTCGCCCTCCATGTCGAAGTGGTAGAGGTCCACGAGCAGCCGCACTTCCGGCCGGTCGACCTCCCTGAGGAGCCGTGCGGTCTCCGCACAGGTGTTCAGGATATTGCACTCCCCGCTGCGCAGCGGCTCGATGCAGCAGACCATCCCGTTTTCCGCGAACGCCGGGGCGAGCACGTCCGCGCAGAGCGCGCGCAGCTGCGCCCACGCCCTTTCCTTCGGGAAGCCCTCCGGCACGGCCCGCGCGCCGCCGCTCCCGAATACCACCGTCCGCACGCCGAGCAGCGCGGCCTTCGGCAGCGCCTCGGCGAGATACGCCCTCGCCCCCTCATGGTCCGCGTTCTCCCCGGTCAGGCGCATCGAACCCGGGAGCAGCAGGTTCGCCGCGAGACACGGGACGCCCGCCTCCCGCAGCGCTTCTGCGCGCTCGCGGATCTCCCCGAGCGGACGTTCCGCGAGCGGCGCGAGCCCGATCTCCGCGTAATCCACGCCGAGCTCCCGCAGCGTCAGAATACGGTCGTCAAACAGCGGCAGACAGCACCCGATCTTCATCGCATAGGACCTCCTCACATACTCCCGGGCGCACCGCCCGGTTTTTCTGTCATTATAGCACCGGCGGCGCGGCTTGTAAAGCCCGCGCGCGTTTCCAATTCAGCAAAAAAGTTTTTTCTTTCCCCCTTTTCTTTGTGTGCGGTTTGTGGTACAATGTGCATGATGATAAGTATGTCCCCGCGCGTGTCGGGGATTTGGATCAAGAATGGACGGTGATGCGTTTTGGATCATCTTTTGGGGCAGATCTCACAGTTCTGGGATTTCCTGCTCGGGATCGCGCGCAACTTTCAGCTGAAAGACGCCATCGACATCACGATCGTCGCGGTCCTGCTCTACGGGCTCATCAAGCTCGTCCGCGAGACCCGCGCCGGGCAGCTCGTCAAGGGCCTCCTGCTTTTGATCGTGCTGATGATCGTCTCGAACTACCTCAACCTCGTGATGGTGAATCAACTTCTCACCTACTTCTTCAGCTTTGCGTTCGTCGCGGTGCTCATCGTGTTCCAGCCCGAGATCCGCAAGGCCCTCGAGCAGATGGGCCGCAGCAATATGAGCCAGTCCCTGATGAACGCCGTCTCCGCCCGGGAGCGCGACGACAAGGCGCACGTCCGCCGCGCGATCAACGCCGTGGTGGACGGCATCGTCGTGCTGCAGCAGCTGCAGATGGGCGCGCTGATCGTCTTCGAGCGCCAGACAAACCTCGGCGAGATCATCGCCACCGGGACGCCGATCAACTGCGCGCCGTCCGGCCCGCTCATCGGGAACATCTTCTTCAACAAAGCCCCGCTCCATGACGGCGCGGTCGTCATCCGCGACGGCATGATCGCCGCGGCGGGCTGCATCCTGCCGCTCACGCAGGACGCCGTCTCTGCGGAGCTCGGCACGCGGCACCGCGCCGCCATCGGCATGAGCGAGGAATCCGACGCCGTCGTCGTGGTGGTGTCCGAGGAGACCGCGCAGATCTCCGTCGCGGTGAACGGTAACCTCACTCGGGACTATACCCGCGACACGCTGCGCGGCGTTCTGGAAAGCCGGCTCGTCCCGCAGGAGGAGAAATCCTCCGGCGGCCAGCGCAGGCTGCGCCTCTTCAAAACGCGAAAGGCGGTGAAGAAGTGATGCCGCAGACGCCAAACGAGGGCTCGCGCCGTTCCTTCTTCGCGCGCCTTGTCGACAACAATATGTTTCTCCTGATCTTCTCCTTCCTCTGCGCGATCGTCCTCTGGTTCGTGACGATGTCCGCGAACGCCGAGGGCCGCGAGACGGTCGTCGGCAACGTCCCGGTCGACGTCCAGATGTCCGAGACGGCGCAGGAAGCGAACATCCGCATCTTCAAGCAGACGCCGCTGAGCGCGAGCGTCTCGATCACCGGCAGCTCGATCGTCACGAGCAAGATCACCGAGGCGGACGTCTCGGTCTCCGCCCGGCTGGAGCCGGAGCTCTCCATGCTGACCGGCAACTCCATGCAGCAGGCGACGCTGACGCTGCGCGCCTATAAGCAGGGCAACACCCTCGCGGATTACGACGTCGAGAGCGTCAACCCCGCAGAGGTGACCGTCCTCTACGACCGCTACCGCGAGATCCAGCTCTCCGTGGAGAGCGAGATCCATTACACCGCCGCAGACGGCTATTACGCCTCGAACACCCCGACGCTCGCGACCGACATCGTGACGATCTCCGGGCCGGAAAGCTACGTCAACCGCGTGGCCCACGCCAAGCTGATCTATGACTTTGAGGGTGAGCTCACCGAATCCAAGTCCGTCTCCTGCCATGTGACGCTCGAGGACCTGAACGGTGACGTGCTCGACCCCTCGGAGCTCTATCTGCAGCTCTCGGACACCACGATCGACGTCTCGGTCCAGGTGACGGGCCGCCAGTCCGTCCAGCTCGAGGCGAACATCCTGAACCTGCCGGAGCGCTTCGCGTCGAACCGCATCACCATCGAGCCGTCGACGCTCGAGATCGCGGGCGACATCGCGACGGTCTCCCAGTACTCCACGCTGACGCTCTCCGCACCCATCAACTTCTTCGACGTGACCCCGGAGAACAACGTCTTCACGGTGCCCATCCCGGTCCCGTCCGGCGTGACGAACATCTCCGGCGTGGAGACCGCCACCGTGACCTTCAATATGAACGGCTACGCGGAAACGTCGGTGTTCACCTCGAACATCAACATCATCAACGTCCCGGAGAACAAGGTCGCCGAGCTCTCGACGCGGAGCATCGAGATCCACGTCGTTGGCACGTCCGCGCAGATCGCCCGCCTCACCGGGAAAACGATCTTCTGCACGGTGGACCTCGCCTCGTTCCAGGGACAGAACGGCAGCTTGGAGGTCCCGGTCACGGTGACCGTCAACAACTCCGATTCCTGCTGGGCCGTCGGCACCTACATGGCGCACGTCACGGTCAGCGACAAGCCGACGGAGACGCCGGAGCCCAGCCCGAGTCCTTCGCCTTCGGCCGCGCCGTAACTGCAAACACAAGCAAAACGGGTCCCCGCCGTCCGCTCGGGCGACGGAGACCCGTTTCGTATCCTTTCGGAAAAGGGAGGACTCCACCTTGGCCGCGAAGATCCGAAAATACAAGCACGACATGGACTACAGCTACGCGCTCGGCGCGACGCTGACGTATGAGCTCCTGCGGAAAGCGCCTCAGCGCGCGCGCCGCGTGTACTTGCACACCGCCGCGGAGCGCACCGAGGGACTGAACCGTCTTCTCGCGCTCTGCGAACAGGCGCACGTCCCGGTGGAGATCGGCGACCGCGCCTTCAACATCCTCTCTCCCAAGGGAAACTGCTTCGTCATCGGGGAGTTTTCCAAGTCCGAGAGCGCGCTGCGGCCCGGCGACCACATCGTCCTCGT
>CANQIG010000213.1 GCA_947623765.1 uncultured Clostridia bacterium
ACAGCATCACGAGCAGCACGCAGAGCCGCCGCGTGCCGTGGACCGCGCCGAACAGCGCGCGGATCAGCGCGTCAAAAAGCCCCACGCTCTGCAGGCCCTTCACGAGGAGCATCAGGCAGAAGAGCAGCGCCAGCACGCGGAAATCGATGTATCCCATGTACCCCCCGTCCGGCGGCACAAAGAGCATCGAGACGAGCGCGAGCCCGAGCGCGACGGTTAGGACCTTTTCTTTTTTCAGGAAATGAAGCATGGAATCTCCCCCGGAGATCGGGACAAAACGCGGAGAGGGACGGAGCGAATGGCTCCGCCCCTCCTTTTCGGTTTGCGGTCAGATCTGGTTCGCGACCTCGAACGCGTCCCAGATGGCATACATGATATTGCTCACTTCGCGCGCGTCTCCGAGGAGATAAAGCTCGGGGACGTCGTATTTGAGCGCGTTGTAGAGCGCGTTCTCGCTGCGGTAGCCGACGCAGAGCACGACGCTGTCCGCCGCGATCTCCTTCGTCTCGCCGTTGACCTCGGCGGTGAGCTTCCCGCCGTTGTAGCCGGTGACCTTCGCGCCGCAGGTGATCTCCACGCCGTTGAACGGCAGGAGGCGCTCGAGCATCTCCTTGTTCGCGCTGCAGAGCGGGCCGTTGACCGCCATGATCTTGTCGAGCGCTTCGAGCAGCACGACCTTCTTGCCCTTCATCGCGAGGTCGAGCGCGAGCTCGCAGCCGACGAGCCCCGCGCCGACGACCGCGACGGTCTCGCCGGGGTCCTTCTCGCCGAGCAGGACCTGCTCCGCGGCGTAGACCTTTTCGTCGTCGCCGAGCGAGAACAGCTTCGGGCGGGAGCCCGTCGCGACGATCACCGCGTCGAAATCGCCGCTCTTCGCAAGGCGCTCGTCGGCCTTTTCGTTGAGGTGCACCTCGACGTTGAGGCGCTGCAGCTCGTCCGCAAACCACTTCGCGAGGGCGAGGTCGTCCTCCTTGAAGCTCGGCGCGCCGCCGGGCAGGAGGTTCCCGCCAAGCGCCCCCTTCGCCTCATACAGCACCGGCTCGTGGCCGCGCTCCGCAAGGACGCGCGCAGCCTCGCAGCCCGCCGGGCCGCCGCCGATCACGAGGACCTTCTTCTTTTTCCCGATGGGGTTCAGCTTCGTCGCGCGCTCGCGGCCCGCCTGCGGGTTCACGGCGCAGTTCAGCATGGAGTAGTGCTGGATGCGGCCCATGCAGCCCTCCTGGCAGCTGATGCACGGGCGGATCTCGGAGAGGCGGCCGGTGCGGATCTTCTTCACGATGTCCGGATCGGCGAGCGTCGGGCGGCCGAGGCTGATGATGTCGCAGATGCCGTTCTCGACGCATTCGAGCGCGAGATCGGGGTTATCGACGCGGCCCGCCATGAGCACCGGCACGTCGACCGTCTCCTTGACGATCTTCGCGTACTCCCGGTACGGGGCCTTTTCCATGTACATCGGCGGATGGTTCCACCACCACGCGTCGTAGGTGCCGGCGTCGACGTCGAGCGCGTCGTAGCCGTACTGCACGAGGAGCTTCGCGGCCTCGATGCCCTCGTCGATGTCGCGGCCTTTCTCCTCGAATTCCTCGCCGGGCAGCGCGCCCTCGCGCCAGTCCTTCACCATGGATTTGAGCGAGAAGCGCAGGGAGACCGGGAAGTCCCAGCCGCAGGTGCGCGCGATCTCCTCGCGGACCTCCTTCGCGAAGCGCAGGCGGTTCTCGAGCGAGCCGCCGTACTCGTCGTCGCGGTGGTTGAAGAAGGAGATGGCGAACTGGTCGATGAGGTAGCCCTCGTGGACGGCGTGGATCTCGATGCCGTCAAACCCGGCGCGCTTCGCGTTGTACGCGCCCTTGCCGAAGCTCTCGACGATGGAGCGGATCTCGTCCTTCGTCAGCGCGCGGCACATCTTGTCGAGCCAGCGGTGCGGGATCTCGGACGGCGCGACCGGCGGGAACTCGCCGAGGTTTGTCGGGATCGTGACGCGCCCGAAGCCGCCGGACATCATCAGGAAGATCTTCGAGCCGTAAGCGTGGACGCGCTCGGTCATCTCGCGGCTGGTGCGCGTGAAGTGGACCGGATTATAGGCGCTGTTCGGAACGTTCGGCATAGACTGCGTCTCCACCTTGCAGTCCGAGAACGTGACGCCCGTGATGATGAGCCCGATCCCGCCCGCTGCGCGCCGCGTGTAGTAGTCGATGCCGCGCTGGTTCCAGCCGCCCTCGCTGTCGCCGAGGCCGAGCGGGCCCATCGGCGCCATGGCGTAGCGGTTCGGGATCTCCACCTTGCCGATGGAGATCGGCGTAAAGAGTTTTTCGTACTTCATCGTTTCGCCTCCATTTGAATATTAGGGATTCTATTTATATATTTTACCACAGCCCGTCCGGTTTCGCAAGACATTCCGGCGCGCGTCATTCCGCGTCCTTTTTGCGGAACGGGAAGCGCGGCTTTTCGTGCGGCTCCGGCATGGGCTCCTCTTTTTCGTTTTTGATCTCCCAGTGGATCAGGAACGTCAGCGCCGCGCGCACGGCGATGATCGCCGCGACGAGCGCGACCTCGGAGAGCTCCCGCACGATGACCGTGCGCAGGATCTCGCTGCCGAGCTTGAATTCCAGCCCGAGCGCCATGCCCTGCGCGAGCTGCAGCCGCACAGAGGGGCTGCGCCGGATGTAGTTCACGACGCCCTTCACGCCCGCGATCAGGATGATGACGACGCCCACGATCTCAAAGCCGTGGATCGCGATGCCGACGATCCCGTCGAGCAGATTTCCCAAAAACGCGCTGATCTGTTCCATTTCCGCCTCCTGTTTCCCATCTTTCCCGCTTTGCCCGTCTTACCGCCGGACCGGCACGCCTCGCTCCGAAAGGTACGTTTTCACCTCGCCGACCGTCATCTCGCGGAAGTGGAACAGCGATGCCGCGAGCACCGCGTCCGCTTTTCCGCGCGTGAACGCGTCGTAAAAATGCGCCATCGTCCCCGCGCCGCCCGAGGCGATCACCGGGATGTGGACCGCGTCGGAGACTGCGCGCGTGAGCTCCAGGTCGTACCCCGCTTTCGTTCCGTCCGCGTCCATGCTGGTCAAAAGGATCTCCCCCGCGCCGAGCGTTTGGATCTTCTCCGCCCACTCCAGCGCGTCGACGCCCGTGTCGATCCGCCCGCCGTTGAGGTAGAGCGTCCAGCCCTTTGCGGGGTCGTTCACGTCGCGCCGCTTCGCGTCCATCGCGACGACGACGCACTGGCTGCCGAATTTCTCCGCCGCCTCCGCGATCAGCGCCGGGTTCTTGAGCGCCGCTGAATTCACGGAGACCTTGTCCGCCCCAGCGAGCAAAAGCTGGCGGAAGTCCTCCGCCGTGCGGATGCCCCCGCCGACGGTGAACGGGATGAACACCGTCTCGGCCACGCGCCGCACGATGTCGA
>CANQIG010000214.1 GCA_947623765.1 uncultured Clostridia bacterium
ACGGTCTGCTGCCGCGTGGGGTAGATCAGGAAGAAATTGAGGATCACATTCAGCACGTTGATGAGGAGGTTCAGCACCATCGGCGTGCGCATATCGCCCGAACAGCGGAGGATGGAGCTCATCATCACCGAACAGAAATTGAAGGGGATCGCCGCGCCGACGATGCGGAAATAGGTGGAGGCGTCCGGGCGGATCGCCTCCTCCGCGCCGAGGATGCCCGGCAGCGGGAAGGAGAGCCCCACGGCGACGGCCCCGATGAGCAAGCCGAAGATCACGACGAATTTCAACGCCTGCCACGTCACGCTTCTCGCGTCGCGCTCCCGGCCAGCGCCGATGTGCTGCGCGACCTGCACGGAAAAGCCGACGGCCGCCGCGTTCAGCAGACCGTTGAAAAACCATGTGGTGCTCGCGGTGAGGCCGACGGCCGCAGTCGCGTTCGCGCCGAGCGAGCCGACCATCGCGGTGTCCACATACTGGACCATCGTGATCATCACCTGCTCCACGATGGCCGGCCATGCAAGCGAAAGCACCGCCAAAACGGAGAGCTTCAGCGGCGGCACGCGCTCAAATTCGAGCAGCCTTGCCACGGCGTTTTTCTTCATAAGTCCTGTTCCCCCTGCGATTCATTTCCAAATCAGACGGGCAAAATCAAAATGCCCGCACGCAAGAGTATAGCACAAAGGCCGCGCTTTTGCAAGCCCCGCGCGCCGCTCGCATACCGCCGCAAAACCGCTCCTTTCGGGGCGGCCGGCGTTTTATTTATAGAAAGATCATTCCGCGTCGATCACATACATGCGGAAGGTTTTCCTTCCTTCCTGTTTGACGACCTGCAGGATCATCTCTTCGGAATTGATCAGGCCGTTGTCCTCGAGATCCTCGGTGTCAATCCCGTAAATCTTTGTTCTCTGCGGGAACAAGCGAAGCTGGCATTCCTCCGGGCGGTCGATCCGAAGATGCGCAATCTCGGCTCCGTTCGCGTCTTTGAGAAGAAATCCGTCCTCGACCGTTTCGGCAGTGATCTTTCCGATCTCGCCGGGCTCCTCTCCCAGTTCCTCGCGAACCGGTCCAAAATTGCCAATAATAAGCTCGTTCACAAGGAGGGGCAATTCGTTAAAATACCTGAATCCCTCCACATCGCTGTCAAATGTTTTTCTCTCGACGGTTTCAAAATCCTTGTCCAGCACTTCGACAACAAGATCAAATTTCGGAGACTCTTCCCATGACCACGCGAAGTCCATGACAGCATCCACATATTCCTGATCGAGTTCCGTCCTCGGCTCTGTCTCACCTTGGTCACAGATAATCCGCTTTACCCATCCACCGTTTTCCAAGGGTAAGAAATCCCAACATTCCGGCACAGCCGCGAAGGGTATCTCGTAAACCACCTCCCCGTTAAGATTTGCGAAGAACGAGGCGAACTTGTCTTCGCCGTCCCAATAGCTGTACTGCGCAACGCCGCGCTCGGCGTAAAATTGACTGTATGTAACTTCTTCTTCACTTTCCGGGTTCACCGCCACGATCAGGTGCACCCGCTCGCCGAGGTCGTCGTCCGGCACATACGGGCCGGGTCCAGGGGTCGGTCCGGCGGCCGGCTCCGGCGTGGGGGTCGGCGCTTCGGTCTGCTCGGCGGTGGACGCCGCCGTGGGCTCGGACTGCGATTCCGGCGCGCTGCTCTTGGCCGCGTCGCCGGACGCGGCGCTTTCCGTTCCGCCGCTGCACGCGGCAAGGCACGTCAGCGCGAACACCAGTGCGAGAACCAACGCCGCAATTCTTCTTGTTTTCATTGTCATCTGCCTCCAATGCTGCGGGGTTTTCCCGCATCCTGCGTTCCGTTTTGCCGGGCATTGTTTCTTGGCTCACACGTCGAGCTGCATGATGTAATCGTCCATCACGAAGCCGTTGCCGATGTCCGTCACCACCGCGTCGATCTGGTAAAACCCGAAGTGCTTGTAGACTTCGATGGCGTGGAGGTTCCGCTTGTTCACCGTCAGATAGATGGACGGCAGGCCCTCCACCTTGCAGAGGGCTTTGAGGAACTCGATCACCGCGCGCGGGATGCCGAGGCCCCGGTGCGGCTCCGAGATGTAGAGCTTCGAGAGGAACAGCTTGCCCTCCCTGTGCGGGACGACGCCCACGAACCCCGCCGGGACGCCGTTCACGAGCATCAGGTAGTACTGGTAGCCCTCCTGCTCGAGCTGCCTGTGGATCGCCGGGATCGACTGAAACTGTTCGATCATGTAATTTGTCGCCGGAACGCCCGTGATCCCGTCGTAGGTGGCGTGCCAGATTGGCGCGGCGATGCTCGCCACGAGCTCGATCTGCTCCTCGGTCTCCACCTTCTGAAACGCTGCTTCCGCCATGTTCGGTATGAACTCCCTTCGATTGATTTCCGCTTTTTGGCCGCTCAGATCTCCTTATAGTTCCCGAGGAACGAGAAGCGCGGCATCTCCTCGGAGAGCGCGGCGATCAGCGAGAGCGTGTGCGCCTCGTGGATGTTCCCGCTGAAATCGAGATAAAAGTCGTACTCGAAATTCCGCTCCGGGATGGGCCTCGATTCGATCTTAGTCAGGTTCAGCCCGCTCACCGCGAACCGCTGCAGCGTCGCCGCGAGCGAACCGGTCACGTGCGGCAGTGAGAAACACAGGCTGATCTTCTCCGCGTCCTCCGGCAGTACCGCCTCCCGGGAGATCACGGCGAACCGCGTCGTGTTCCCGGCGGTGTTCTGGATGTCCCGCGCGACGATCTCGAGCCCGTAGACCTCCGCCGCGTCGGCGGAACAGACGGCCCCGAGGCCCTCCTGCTTTTCCTCCGCGACGAACCGCGCAGCCGCCGCCGTGTTCGAGAACGCCTCGCCCGTGATCCCGTTCGCCTCGAGGTACCCGGTGCACTGCAAAAGCGCCTCCTGCTTCGAGAGCGCCTTCGTCACCTTTCCGGTCCCCTTCGCCCGGCACAGGCACTGGGAGACCGCGACGTGCGCCGCCCCGACGATGAACATCCGATGATGCAGGATCAGGTCATACACCTCGGCGACGCTCCCCGCGTCGGAGTTTTCCACCGGCACCACGCCGTAATCGGCGCGGCCGTCGCGCACGGCCTCGAACACGTCCGGGAAAAGCGGGAAAAAGAGTGGTTCCGCGCCGGGAAAGAGCCGTTTCGCCGCCGAATGCGAGAACGCGCCCGGCACCCCTTGACAGGCGATCTTCGGGTCCGTTTTCCCCGCGCGCGGGGAATCCTTTTCGAGCGCGCGGATCGCCGCGCCGCCCGCGAGCATCGTGTGCTGTTTCGCGCGGCTGATCGCCATGATCGAGCGGTAGAACGCCGCCGCGCTCTCGCCGTATTCCTCGCCCGCCTCCTGCCGCACGTGCGCGAGGATCGCTTCCT
>CANQIG010000215.1 GCA_947623765.1 uncultured Clostridia bacterium
GGCGTCAACGACGTCCTCGCGCTCAAGGAGGCGGACTGCTCCGTCGCCATGGCGAGCGGCAGCGACGCCGCGCGCACTGTCTCGAATCTGGTCCTGCTCGATTCCAACTTCTCCGCGCTGCCGCAGGTGGTCCGGGAGGGCCGCCGGTCGATCAACAACCTCCAGCGCTCCGCGTCGCTCTTCCTCCAGAAGACGATCTACTCCTCGATCCTCGCGCTGCTCTTTATCTTCCTGAACGCCTCATATCCCTTTGAGCCGATCCAGCTCACATTCATCAGTATGCTGACGATCGGCATCCCGTCGTTCATCCTCGCGCTCGAGCCGAACAGCGACCGCGTGCGCGGGTCGTTCCTGCCGAACGTCATCGAGAAATCCTTCCCCTGCGCGGTCGGCATGGTGCTCACGCTGATGCTCGCGACGTTCCTCTGCCCGCGCCTCGGCTTCGGCCCGAAGGAAATCTCCAGCATCTGCGTGGTCATCGCGTTCACGGCGGGATTCACGTTGCTGTTCCGCCTGAGCCGGCCTTTCAACCCGCTGCGCGCGGCGCTCTTCGCGCTGATGCTCTCTGCGGCGGTCCTCGGGCTCGCGTTCTTCCCGCGCTTCTTCTACCTTGCGCCGTTCACGATGGAAATCGGCCTCTTCCTGCTCCCCGCCGTGGCCTTCCTCATCCTCTTCACGGTCTTTACGGACCGCCACATGGAGAAGGCGGCAAAGCGCTTCGCGGAGCGCCTGCTGAACCGCCGGACCTTCCGGGACTTCCGGGAGGAGCGGAAACAGAAAAAACAGCCATAACAAAAAACCGGGCGGTTTAGACCGTCCGGTTCTTTTATGATTTGAAAAAGAGGTTGTCCGCAAAACGGCGCTTCACCCAAACAGCGCGCGGACCCAGCTCGCGAGCGCGTCGGTGCCGAGCACCACGGCGGTCACGAGCAGCAGGAACGCCAGAATGGAAACCGTCTGGATCACCATCCGCTTTCCCCCGGGCATTTCGTCCGGTTCGGGGGACGGCTCCTTCGGCTCCGCCTCCGCCGCGACGAGCGCGTTCGCCCTCTCGAGATCGCCGTACGCGACGTATAACTCCCGGTCGGTCGGCATATACTCCGGGTCGTAGACCCCGGCGGCGAGCCCGCCGCGCACGGGCTGCGCCCGGTGCCGGACCGCCTGCTCCTCAAAGAGCAGTTCCAGTTCCGCCGCTTCGACCTCCGAGACCTTGAGGAAAAACACCTCGTCCTCCTCCCGGACAGGCCGCAGCGCCCTGCTCCGCTTGCAGTTCGGGCAGGTCCTCGTGGAATCCGGGGACAGGGTCCTGCATTTCGTACAGTACAGCATATCCGTTCTCCTTCGCTTTCCGCTTTCCCTAAAAACGCCGTTCGTTTTCCCCATCTTACCACAAATGGGGAAAAAGCGCAAGCCTCAGCGCAGGACCGGCTGCACCTGCCGGTTTTGGAACGCCGCGTCGAGCGTCTCGGGCAGAAGCGAAAAATCCGCCACGAGGGAGTTCGGCTTCTGCAGGGGGTCGTCCTGCCGCAGGGGAACAAAAAAGACGTGCTTCGTGTTCATCAGCAGGCCGATGTTTTTGAAGGACGCCCCGAGCGCGTCGTTCGTCGCGAGGCAGAGCACGACCGGCGTCCCGACGCGCAGCGCGGATTTTACCGCCATCGTGACCGCCGTATCCGTGACGGCGTTCGCGAGCTTTGCCGCCGTATTGCCCGTGCACGGCGCGACGACCACGGCCTCGGCGAGGCGTTTCGGGCCGATGGGCTCGGCGGCGGGGATCGTGTGGACGATCTCCCGCCCGCAGATCTCCTCCACCCGCTCCCGAAAGGAAACCGCCGTGCCGAAGCGCGTGTCGGTCGAATACGCCGTCTCGCTCATCACGGGCAGGACCTCATACATCCCGCGGAGCACACGAAGCTGCTCCAGCGCCTTTTCAAATGTGCAGAAGGAACCGCACATGGCAAACGCGATGGTCCGCATGGTTCTCACTACTCCTCCAGCAATTCATAAACGGCGTCCCGGATCAGCGCCGCCGCGGTCTTCGGCGCGACGCGCCCCGGAAGGCCCGGTGCGTCCACGACGCGCAGACGCAGCGCCGCCGCGGCCTTCCGGTCGATCCCGCCCGGCGCGGAAGCCAGCTCGATGAGGAGCGTATCGGGCTTCTGCCGAAGGAGGATCGGCGCGGTCAGCACCGGCGCGGGCGCCGTGTTGAAAACAATGTCATAGGGCTGTGTGATCTCGTCGAAGCGCAAAGGCCGCACGCCGAGCGTTGCCATCCGCATCCGGTCCTCGCGCTTCCGCGCCGCGCCGGAGACTCTCGCCCCAAAGGCGAGGAGCTTTGGCGCAAGGCTCGTTCCGATGCGCCCGAACCCCGTGATCAAGCACTCCGCGCCGAAAAGCGCCGCCGGGTGCTCCCGGATCGCGAGCGCCACCGCGCCCTCCGCCGTCAGCGCGGCGTTCCCGAGCGTCAGCGCCTCCCGCGCGAAGTAGTCCTTCGCCCGCACTCCGGCCCACGCTTCGGTCTTCGGGAGCTTTTCCGGCATCCCCCAAAACACCCGCTTTCCGGCGAGCCGCTCGGCGAGACCGTCCGAGAGCGGGACCTCCCCGCCGGAAAGCGGCGCGAAGAGCGTCTTCCCGTCCTTCGTGACGGGCAGCGGCAGGATCACCGCGTCCGCCTCCGCGAGCAGCGCGGGCACGGAGACGTGCCGCGCAAGGGCGGGCGGGTCGTTCTCCATCGCCGCCGCGATCACCGGCACGCCGTCCGCCGCGAGCAGGTCCGCGAGGAAGCGCATCCGCCGGTCCCCGCCGAGCACACCGAACCGCAAAGGGCTTTTCATCCCGCATCACACCTTTCCTGTCGAAGATCCCTTCACGTCATTCTATGCGCGGTGGAACTTTTTTGCGTTTTTTTGATTTCGCTATTTATTTTTCGGCGATTTGGCATTATAATGTATAGAAGGGATTACTGCGCCCTCACCCAACACGAAAGGAACTGAGAACCAGATGTCGATAAACCGTTACCCGGAGCCTCTTTCGACCGCCCGCAGCTTTCACTTTGTGGGCATCGGCGGTTCCGGTATGTGCCCGATGGCGGAGCTTCTCCACGACATGGGCTATACCGTCACCGGCAGCGACCGCAGCGAGACCGAATCCGTCGAGCGGGACCGCCGCCACCACATCCCGGTGTACATCGGGCAGCGCGCGGAGAACGTCGGAGACGTCGACGTCGTCGTGTACAGCGCCGCCATCAAAAGCGACAACCCGGAGCTCGTCGCGGTACGGTCGTTGCTTACAAGCGTTTCGCGCTGGGCGAGTAACC
>CANQIG010000216.1 GCA_947623765.1 uncultured Clostridia bacterium
GCTGCCCGGCGATCTGTACCGCGCGGAAGAGGTGGACCGCGTGATGAACGCGCTCGCCGAAGCCCTCGAGACGCATGAACTGCGCGAGCCCGGGACCGAGGCGGAACGTGAGAAACGGATCAACGTGGTCTTCGCGAAGATGACCGATACGATCGCGCAGGCGGTGCTCGAAGCGGACCGGGAGCTTGGTTCGCAGGGAAAAGACGAATGACTTATCTTGCAAAACGAAGACGATTGTGTTAGAATACATTCAAATGAGGTGAGCTGCCATGGTTCAGATCGGAATGCGCGGCACGGCGGAGATGTCGGTCGGCCCCGAGAATACGGCAAAAGCGATGGGGAGCGGTTCGCTCGATGTGTTTGCGACGCCCGCGCTCGTCGCGCTGATGGAGACCGCTGCCTGCGACTGCGTTGCGGGGTCACTGGAGCCCGGCACAACGAGCGTCGGGACACGGATGGATGTCTCTCACCTTGCGGCGACGCCGGTGGGAATGCGGGTCCGCGCGGAGAGCACGTTGGAGGAGATCGACGGAAGGAAGCTCGTCTTTTCTGTGCGCGCCTTTGATGACGCCGGGAAGATCGGTGAGGGGACGCACGAGCGGGTGACCGTACAGGCGGAGCGCTTTTCGGCTAAGGCAAAAGCAAAATTGGCTTTAGCACGAGATGCCGGACAGGAAACGGAAAAGGAGCGTGCGAAATGAAAGCGATGTGTTTTCTCGGAAACGAGACGTTTGCGCTGCAGGACCGTGCAGTTCCAGCGCCGGGACCGGGGGAGATCCTCATCAAGAACTATGCCTGCGGCGTGTGCGGGACGGATATCCATATTTTTCACGGGGAGCCCGGCAGCGCGGCGGTCACGCCGCCGGTCGTTCTGGGACATGAGTACGCCGGGATCGTCGAAGCGCTCGGCGCGGGCGTGCAGGGCCTTTGCGTCGGCGACCATGTGACGGTAGACCCGAACATCTATTGCGGCGTCTGCGACGCGTGCCGAAAAGGTAAAAAGCAGCTTTGCGCGCATATGGAGGCGGTCGGCGTCACACGGGACGGCGGCTTCGAGGAGTACAGCATCGTTCCCGCCGCGCAGGCGCTGCTGCTGGATAAAGAAGTGCCGCTCGAATACGGCGCGATGAGCGAACCGCTCGCCTGCTGTGTGCACGGCATCGACCGGGCGGAGATCCGGTGCGGCGACACGGTCTGCATCGTGGGCGGCGGCGCGATCGGGCTGCTTCTCCTGCAGCTCGCGAAGCTCTCCGGCGCAGCCAAGCTTGTCCTCAGCGAGCCGAACGCGAAGCGCCGCGAGGTGGCGAAAGAACTCGGCGCCGATCTCTGCTTCGATCCGCGCGCGGAAAACGCGTACCGCGAATATCTGGATTTTGTCGGCGGGGACGGCGCGGACGTCGTGATCGAATGCGCCGGGAACAATGCTGCGGTGGAAAGCGCGTTCTGCTTTGCGGGGAAGGGTGCGACAATTCTGTTGTTCAGCGTGCCGCACGTGGATGCAAAGAATCCGCTGCCGCTCTTTGATGTGTATCAGCGGGAGCTCACGGTGCGCGGTACATTTGTGAACCCGGATACGCATTCGCGCGCCGTCGCACTGATCAATTCCGGCAAGATCAAGATCGCGCCGATCCTGACGCACGCCTTCCCGCTCTCCATGCTGCCGGAGGCGCTTGCGATGCAGACGAACGAAGAGTCCATCAAGGTCATTGTAAAAACGGGCATCACTGCCCCGGAAAGGTTGTGAGTCGTATGCACGACAGAGATCACCTGAACCTCACGATGCTCACCGATTTTTATGAGCTCACCATGGCGAACGGCTATTTCGCCAGCGGGCTCGCGGATACGGTGGGGTATTTCGATATGTTCTTCCGCAAGATCCCGGACGACGGGGGCTTTGCCATCATGGCGGGCGTGGAGCAGCTCGTGGATTATCTGAACAGGCTCTCCTTCTCGAAGGAAGACATCGAATACCTGCGCGGGAAACATATTTTCCGGGAGGAGTTCCTCGAATACCTGCAGAACTTCAAGTTCTGCTGCGACGTCTGGGCGGTCCCGGAGGGCACGCCGATCTTCCCGGGAGAACCAATCATCACCGTGCGCGGGCCGATGGTCCAGGCACAGTTTGTCGAGACGATGGTCCTGCTCTGCATCAACCACCAGAGCCTCATCGCGACAAAGACGAACCGCATCGTCCGCGCGGCGGATGGAAGAGCCGTGATGGAATTCGGTTCCCGGCGCGCGCAGGGCTTTGACGGCGCGGTCTTCGGGGCGCGCGCCGCGTACATCGGCGGCTGCGTCGGCACGGCCTGTACGATCAGCGACAGGCGGTTCGGCGTCCCGGCTTTGGGCACCATGGCGCACAGCTGGGTGCAGCTGTTTCCGAGCGAGTACGACGCGTTCAAGGCGTATGCCGAAGAGTACCCGCAGAACTGCACGCTTCTGGTGGACACCTACAATGTCCTCAAGTCCGGTATACCGAACGCCATTCGTGTATTCAACGAGGTGGTCGTCCCGCGCGGGTTCCGTCCGGCGGGAATACGGATCGACAGCGGGGACATCACGTATCTTTCCCGCAGGGCGCGCGTGATGCTGGATGAAGCGGGCTTTGAGGACTGCAAGATCTGTGCCTCCAATTCGCTCGACGAGTACATCATCCGCGATATGCTCATGCAGGGCGCGAAGGTGGATTCCTTCGGCGTCGGCGAACGGCTCATCACATCCTCCAGCGAGCCGGTGTTCGGCGGCGTCTATAAGCTCGTCGCAGTGGAGGGCAAGGACGGAACGATCACGCCGAAGATCAAGATCAGTGAAAATGTGACGAAGATCACGACGCCTTGCTTCAAGGAGGTCTGGCGCATCTTCGACAAGGAGACCGATAAGGCAATGGCGGACGTCATCACGCTCTTCGACGAGACCATCGACGAGGAGCAGCCCTACACGCTCTTCGACCCGAACCACACATGGAAGCGGAAGACTGTGGAGAATTTCCGGGCTGTGAAGCTCCGCACGCAGATCTTCAAGGACGGGAAATGCCTCTACCAGCCGCGGGCGCTCTCTGCGATCCGCGCGTACTGCGCAGCGCAGGTAGACGGCCTTTGGGACGAGGTCAAACGGTTTGAAAACCCGCACAGCTACTATGTGGACCTGTCTCAGCCGCTTTGGGAGGAAAAACAGCGCCTCCTTCAGGAAAACCAGTTTTGATGGAAAGCCTTTGGCTTTTTATACCAATGCGAGTAAGCCGGACAGCCGCGGGTGTACGCCGAAAGGCCGCATCTGAGGAAAGTCCGAGCTCCACAGGGCAGGA
>CANQIG010000217.1 GCA_947623765.1 uncultured Clostridia bacterium
TGTCGGTGGGCGCGCTCGGGCTCTGCGCGCAGTTTTCCTCGCTGATGTTTTCGGGGTACTGGGGGTTCTTTGGCGGCGGGATGCTGTTCATCTCCCAGTACTGGGGCTCGAAGGAGGAGGACGGGATCGAGCGCTCCTACGGGATGACTTGGGTGTGCATGATGACGGTGGCGGTGACCTTCGGCTGCCTTGCGATCTTCGCGCCGGAGTTTGTCATGCGCGTATACACCGACAAGGTCCAGATCCAGCAGATCGGCGTGCAGTATCTCAGGATCGTCGGCTTCGCTTATATTTTACAGGTGCTCTCCATGGCGATGAGCACGCTGCTGCGCTCGACGGAGCGCGTGCGCATCCCGATGATCGCGTCCGTCGCCTCGGTCTCGACGAACCTGTTCCTCAACTGGGTCTTCATCTACGGCAACCTCGGCGCTCCGAGGATGGGCATCCGGGGCGCTGCACTCGCCACGACCGTCGCGGCGGCGGTCAACGTCACCGCGATCTACATCATGGCCCGCGCGACGAAATACCCCTACCTCTTCCACATCCGGGGCCATTTCCGCTGGAGCGGCAAACACCTCAAGGTCTTCCTCGTCAAGTGCTTCCCGATCATCTGCAACGAGGTCCTCATCGGGGTCGGCAACATGGTCATCAACGTCACGCTCGGCCGCCAGAGCGAGCCGGTCATCGCGGCGATCGCGGTCTTCCGCGTGCTCGAGGGCCTCATCATCGGGTTCTTCGCGGGCTTTTCCAGCGCGTCGTCGATCCTCGTCGGCAAGTGCGTCGGCGCGGGCGAGCTGGACACCGCCTTCGCGCGCGCCAAGCGCCTCGTCTACCTTTGCAGCGGTGTGATCTTCCTGACGGGGCTCGCCGTCCTCGCGCTGCATAAGCCGATCCTCACCGCGATGAGCCTTTCCGGCGAGAGCTTCGAGGCGGGCGTGCGGCTGCTCACGATCTACATCTGCGTTTCCGTCATCCGCATGGGCAACTGGATCCAGAACGACACCTACCGCGCCTCGGGCGACGCGGTCTACGGCACGGTGCTGGAGATCGTCTTCATGTACGCGATGGTGCTGCCCGCCGTGCTCACCGCCGGGTTTGTGCTCCATCTCCCCTACTGGGCGATCTTCCTCTGCTGCTACATCGACGAGCCGGTCCGGTACGTCCTGATGCAGATCCATCTCTATAACGGCAAGTGGATCAAGCCCGTCACCGACAAGGGCAAAGCCGCGCTCGCGGCCTTCCGGGAGAAGGCGGCGGCGCGTCGGGGACACGCCCGGCAGAAAGCATAAATCGAATTTTTTTGTCTGCGCCTCCTCATAGGACGGCGCGGAAAGGAGTTATCATGAGAGAAGTATTCGACCGGGAACGCGTCTGCGGCTTCCTGCACGCGGACGGACAGAAAATGGCGAACGGGCGCGGCGAGGAGGTCATCCTGCGCGGCTGGGGCATGGGCAACTGGGACAACCCCGAGGGCTTCATGATCGGCGCGGCGGCGGAGTTCGGCCTCTCCTTCGGCTACGCCCCGATGGGCAGGATCGACCGCGGGCGCGCGCTCGAGCAGATCGTCCGGGAGACGTGCGGCACGAAGTATCTCGAGACCTTCTGGGACCGCTGGCACCGCGCGTGGCTCAGCGAGGGCGACATCCGTCTCCTCGCGGAGCAGGGGTACAACTCCGTCCGTCTGCCGATCCGCGCGTGCTCCTTTTTGAAGGAGGAGCCGGAGATCGAGTGGAATGAGGAGAGCTTCGCCATGCTCACCGACGTGCTCGACTGGTGCGAGAAATACAAGGTCTACGCGCTGATCGACCTGCACGCCGCGACCGCCGCGCAGAGCTGCCTGCCGTGCGACGACGGCGTGGACAACGCGCCGCACTTCTTCACGGACGACGAGGCCATGGACCGGATGTACATCCTGATGGAGGAATTTGCAAAGCGCTACCGCGACCGCTGGATCATCGGCGGCTATGACTGCATCAACGAGCCGCTCTCCGTCACGCCGCGGATGTTCGAGCTCCTGCCGAAGCTCAAGGAATTCTACGCGGAGATGATCCGCCGCTTCCGCGTCATCGACAAGAACCATATGTTCCTCCTGAACGGCACGCAGTTCTCCTCGAGGATGGACGTCTTCGACCGCGACTACGACCCCGAGTGCCACAACTGGGGCATCGCCATCCACGCCTACGCGATGGTCCCGCCCGAGCTCGTCTCCTTCTCCGAAGCGTTCCAGAAGTGCGCGGAGTGGAACGTCCCGCTTTGGATGGGCGAGACCGGCACGACGAACGAATATGACTGGCAGACCACGGTCTACGAGATGCTCCGGGAGCGCCACGCGGGGTACAATCTCTGGTGCTTCAAGACCTGCGGCGGGACAAGCGCGGCGAAGGTCGCGTGCTTCGAGGCGCCGGAGGGCTGGGAACGCATCGTGAACTACGCGCTCCACGGCGGCCCGAAGCCGTCCTACAAGGAGGCGCAGCGCATCTTTGACGCGTATCTGGAAGCCGCGAAGATCGAAAACTGCACCGTCGACGCGAGCTACCGGCCGTATCTACAGCGCGAGGGCGATTTTGAGATCCCCGCGATCGGCTACAACGACCTCCCCGCTTCGCACCGCTGCGGGAAGGCCGCGCTCCCGAGTCCCGCCGCGTACCGCGAAGCGGACGGCTTTGAGATCGTCTTCGAGGAGGGCTTCGCGATGCCCGTCTCCATGCCCGGCTCCCCCGCGCCCGGCCATGTGCGCGACCATATGCACCTGCGCCTTTCGGCGGGCGAACGCGCGTCCTATACGGTGCTCGATGCCGGAAAATACGCGGTCTCCGTCTCCTACTGCGCGAAAGCCACGGCGAAGCTCCGCCTTTTGAAGGACGGCGCGGAGCTGTTCTGCGGAACGCTTCCCGCCGCCGCGGAGACGCCGCTTCCCGGCGAGAAGCACCCGCTTTTCCCGGATGAGGCCGCGCCGAACCGCCTCGCCGTCTTCCCGCTCGCCGAGACCGAGGGCGAAGGCGTCCTCACGCTGGAAGCGGTGGAAGGCTCCGTGGACCTCGGGCGCATCCGCATTCACGCGCTCTAAAGCATAAACGGTTTCCGCATCACCCCAAAGATCAAAACGCTCCCGGGACTTTCACCGTCCCCGGGAGCGCTTCCGCGTCTCTTTATTTTTTCCCGAGCAGCGATTCGAGCGTCTCGCGCACCTTGTGCGCCGCGTCGGACTGGATCTCAATCACCCTTGCACCCCGTGCTTTCGCGACGTCGCGCAGCTCGCAGGCGATGGCCGTGCTGTACGAGCAGCCGATCACG
>CANQIG010000218.1 GCA_947623765.1 uncultured Clostridia bacterium
CTGCCGGTCATCGCGCACCGACTGGACGAGCAGTTTGGCCTCACCGACGAGGAGAGCGTCATCTTCTCGGGCTCGCACCTCGCGGAGGAATTCCACGTCCGCGCGCTGCGCTCGATCATCCAAAAGACAGGGCTAGACGAGAACGATCTCATCATGAAGCCGACGGCCCCCGGCTCGAAGCCGGCGAACGAGGCGCGCATCCGCGCCGGTCTGCCGCCGCTTCCCATCTACCACAACTGCTCCGGAAAGCACCTCGCGCTGATGCTGACGCAGCGCGTGCTCGGCGGCGACGTGAAGGATTACTGGCGCGTCGGTTCCGTCGGGCAGCGGGAAGTGCTCCGAACGATGTCCGTGCTCTCGGAATACCCAGAGGAGAAGTTCACGATCGGCATCGACGGCTGCGGCGTGCCGGTCTTCGCGTGCCCGATGAAGAACATCGCGACGGCCTACAAGAACCTCGCGTGCATCGACACCATCGCCGACGACACGCTCCGCGACGCCGCCGCGCGGTACATCCCGCGCATCCACAAATACCCGCGCATGATCCGCGGCACGGGGTACCTCTGCTCGCGCATCAACGAGGACCCGAACATCATCGCGAAGGGCGGCGCGAACGGCGTGTACGGCATCGGCCTCAAGAAGGAGCGCCTCGGCATCTCCTTCAAGGTGAAGGACGGCACGGAGGCAGTCTGGCCGCTGCTCGTCCGCGAGATCTTCCGGCAGATCGGCTACTTCAACCCCGAGACCGACGCCATGCTCCTCAGCCTGCACGACGGGCTCATCCGGAACGACAACGACACCGTCGTCGGCGAGGTCCGCACGGTGTTCCAGCTTTCCTGACTTACTTTTCTTGAAAGAAAAGTAAGCAAAAGAACTTTTGCGTCGCGGTGGTCGCGGCGGTAAACCGCCGCTTCGGGAGTGCTTCCAGTGAGCGTTCCCCCGCGCCGGAAGCAGCTTCATGCGGGAAGCCTGCTCCTGCTCTCTACTAGCTTTCGTAGGGCAAACGATACGGGCTTTGCCCGCGCTTACTTTTCTTGAAAGAAAAGTAAGCAAAAGAACTTTTGCGTCGCGGTGGCCGTGCGCTCCGCTCACTTCGGAGTGCTTCCCGGCGAACTTCCTCCCGCGCCGGAAGCAGCTTCATGCGGGAAGCCCAACCTCGTTCTTTGCGAGCCGACGGCGGGCGAACGAAACGGGCCCTGCCCGCGCTTACTTTTCTTGAAAGAAAAGTAAGCAAAAGAACTTTTGCGTCGCGATGGCCGCTCGCTTTGCTCACTTCGGAGTGCTTCCCGGCGAACTTCCTCCCGCGCCGGAAGCAGCTTCATGCGGGAAGCCCAACCCTCGTTCTTTGCGAGCCGGCGGCGGGCGAACGAAATGGGCTTTGCCCGCGCAACGGGGGTTACCCAAGCTCGTGGTGATGGTGGTGCGGCGTGCCGCCGGAGAGCAGTTCCGCGAGCTCCTCGGCGGAATACTGCCCGGGCGCGGAGGCCTTGCCGACCGTGGCGAACGTCAAAACGGAACCGAACATTCCCCCGTGCACACGGGTCATTTTCCCGAGCTCGCCCATGGAGATGCCGATCAGCGGCCCATAGAGCGGGCTCGCTTCCGTCATGGCGGAGAGCAGGGACATCACGTCGCGCTGCGTCTGCGGCATGACGGCGATCTTCGGCAGGTCGGCGTCCATCTCCTCGCGCATCGCGCGGAAGCGCTCCAAGAGCTCCGCGCGCGGCGGGGTCTTTTCAAAATCGTGGAAGGAGCCGACGATCTTCACGGCCGCGCCGTGGAGCGCGGCGACGGTCTCCCGCGCGGCTGATTCGTTTTCGCGGCACATCTCGAGCTCGAGGTCGACCATCGGCGCGCCGAGCGACCCGAGCGTGCGGCAGAGCGCGAAATACGCGGCGGGATCGATCTCCCGCGCGCCGCCCTCGCGCTTTGTCCGAAAGGTGCAGAGCACCGGCAGAGGCGCCGCTGCGGCGAGGATCTCCGGCGCGGCGGAAAGAATGTCCTCCCGCATAAAATCGAGCCGCCATTCGACGAGATCCGCGGGCGAATCGTGGATGGCTTCCAGCTCCCGCAGGGCCTCCTCCTTCGTTTCCGCGCAGACCGGCACGCAGATCTTCATCCTGCCGAACCCAAACGCCAGTTTTCCGACAACGACCTCTCGCATCCAACACACTTCCTGTTTTCGGGTCCGCATCGAAGAAGGGACCGGATCTTTTTTGAACGGGCGGCGCGCCGCCTCATTTTTAACAGTATAACCCTTTCCCGGGAAAAAGTCAAACGGCGCGTTGCGTTTTCGGGAAATGGGTTGTATAATAGAGGAAAAGCTATGAAATCACCGGAAAAGAGGTCGTTGATCATGCTGAAAAGTCAGGAGGTCCGGAAACTCGCGCCGGAAATGGACCCGCTGCGCATGGGTATGGGCTGGACTGTGGAGGATCTGGAAAAGCCGCAGATCCTCATCGAGAGCACCTTCGGGGAAAGCCACCCCGGCTCGGCGCACCTGCTGGAGCTCGCGCAGAAGGCGAAGGCGGGCGCGGCGGCGGCGGGCGCGAGAGGCGCGCTGTATTTTGCGACCGACATCTGCGACGGCATGGCGCAGGGCCACGACGGGATCAACTACTCCCTCCCCTCGCGGGACGTGCTCTGCGACCTCGTCGAGATCCACGCGAACGCGACGACGTTCGACGGCGGCGTGTTCCTCGCGAGCTGCGACAAGTCCGTCCCCGCGCTGCTGATGGCGATCGGGCGGATCAACATTCCCTCCGTGATGGTGACGGGCGGCGTGATGGAGGCCGGGCCGAACCTCCTGACGCTCGAGCAGATCGGCGCGTACAGCGCGATGTACGAGCGCGGCGAGATCACGGAGGACGAGCTGCTCTATTACAAACACCACGCGTGCCCCTCCTGCGGGGCGTGCTCGTTCATGGGCACTGCCTCGACGATGCAGATCATGGCGGAAGCGCTCGGGCTGATGCTGCCCGGCACCGCGCTGATGCCCGCCACCTGCGCGGACCTACGGACCGCCGCCGAGGACGCGGGGAAAGCCGTCGTCGCGCTCGCGCAAAAGGGCCTTTCCGCGCGGGACATCGTGACGGAAAAGTCCTTTGAGAACGCGATCTTCGTCCACGCGGCGATCTCCGGTTCGACGAACACGCTGATGCACCTGCCCGCAATCGCGCGGGAATTCGGCATTTCCCTCGACGCGGACAGCTTCGACCGGCTGCACCGCGGGATGCACTATCTGCTCAACATCCGCCCGGCGGGCGACTGG
>CANQIG010000219.1 GCA_947623765.1 uncultured Clostridia bacterium
GCACCGCGTTGATCCGCGCGATGACCTCCTTCGTCTCGAAGGGCTTGACCACGTAGTCGTCCGCGCCGAGCTCCAGACCGAGGACCTTGTCGAAGACCTCGCCCTTTGCCGTCAGCATGATGATCGGGCACTGCGACTTTTTGCGGATCTCGCGGCAGACCTGCCAGCCGTCCAGCTCGGGCAGCATGATGTCCAGCAGGATCAGATCGGGGTTCACGCTGTCGAACATATTCACCGCCGAGCGGCCGTCGTACGCCGTCGCGGTCTCAAAGCCCTCCTTCTCGATGTAAAGGCGGAGAAGCTCGCAGATGTTTTTGTCGTCGTCGACGATGAGGATCTTTCCGTTTGCCATAAAATTTCTACCCTTTCCAAAAAAATGCGGTCCTGTCTGCCGGTCCAACGTTATTCTATCATTTCCGTGCGTCAAAAACAAGAACAAAAGGTGAAAATTCTGTGTCGGCGGGGAAAAGCGGGGACGGGGCGGCAAAATGCAAGTTGGCAGGAATTGGCAGAACTTGCGTTCGATTTTGACGCGGACACAAGATAAAGCTCTTGACGGGCGGGGGAATGTCCGCTATAATAAAAGATAGAACGTTTGTTCTAATCTGGCGCTCCGACGCGGGAAGAAAGGATGATGCGCGATGGCGATCGATTATGAGGCATGGGGAGAGACGTACCTTCGGGAGGCGGAGGCGATCCGGGAAAGGCTCGAGAGCCGCCGGAGGGGTGGCGCGCGGGCGTCGTATACCGACGCGGAGAAGGCGTGGATGCGGGCCATGTTTGAGATCTATCTCGAGTGCAGCGCGGTGGGACAGCTGCTGAAAAGGAGAGGAAAGAGGAGGATCGCTTCGTGAACGGAAAGATCGGAAGACGGAACGGGCGGGTGCTCTCTGGGGAATCCCGCGCGGACGGGGGCGGGGCGCGAAGGGCGGCGGTCCTCGAGGGGATGCGGATCGTGTTCGAGAAGGACTTGACGGCGAGGCAGCGCGCGTCGATCGAGGCGGTGTTCTTCGAGGGGGCGCGGCTCACGGAGGCGGCGGGACGGATGGGGGTCTCGGTCTCGGCGGTGTCGCGGCATTTGAAGGCGGGGGTGCGCAAGCTGGACCGCGCCGCCGCGGACGCGGCGAAGATCGTGGACGCGTATGAAAAGCGGCTTGCAAAGGACGGGGAGTTGTGCTAGAATCTTTGCGGAAGGGGTGTCTTTGCGATGGAAGAACGGGAGATGCGGAAGATGCTCGCGGGCATCCGCTGCTTTGTGCTCGATATGGACGGGACGATCTACCTCGGCGAACGGCTTTTTCCGTGGACGAAGCCGTTCCTCGCGGCGTCGCGGCGCAGCGGGCGGGCCGTGCGGTTTTTCACGAACAACAGCTCCAAGAACACCGACGCGTATGTGCGTAAGCTCGCGGGGATGGGCATCGACATCCCGCGGGGGCATATGCTGATCTCGAACGGCGTCGCGGCGATGTACATGAAGGCGCGCCACCCCGGGGCGCGGGTGTTCGTGCTCGGCACGCCGCTCCTGCGGGAGGAGCTCGCGGAGATGGGGATCAATATCGTCGAGGACGCGCCGGACGCGGTGCTCGTCGGGTTCGACACGACGCTCGAATACGGCCGCCTCGCGAAGACGTGCGACTTCATCCGCGCGGGGCTCCCGGCCTACGGCCTGAACCCGGACCTCAACTGCCCCGTCGAGAGCGGGTTCATCCCGGACTGCGGTTCGATCGCGAAGCTGATCGAGGCGAGCTGCGGGCGGACGCTGACGTTTTTCGGAAAGCCCAGCCCGCTGACGCGGGCATACATCGTGCGGGAGACGGGCTTTGCGGAGGAGGAGATCGCCGTGGTGGGGGACCGGCTCTACACGGACATCGCGCTCGCGGATGGCAGCGGGATGACCTCAGTCCTCGTGCTCTCGGGGGAATCGAAGGAAGCGGACATCGGCACGATGCCGGGCACGCCGGACCTCGTCGTCCGGGACCTCGGCGCACTCATCCCGCTGTTGTGAAAGAAAGCCACCGGTAAACCGGTGGTTCGCGCGGAACGCGGAGGGGGACTGAAAGTTTTTATCGTGCGCGCTGCGGCGCGTGAAATGGGTTTTGTTCGCGGGATGCGGGCTCAAAACGGGCAAGGTGCGGGTTTGATTCCGTTCGCTCGAGGCAGGACTGCTGCGTATCGCCGCAGCAGTAGCAAAATAGAGGCTTTTTCGCCCCAGTGGAACTGGGGGCGGGTTTATGTTGAAAACGAAAAGACGAAGGGCGGGCCCGCAGCTTGCGGGCCCGCCCGATCTTGTTTGGACTTGGAACGCTTACTGCTGTGCCTTCGGGAAGCAGAGGGAGCGCAGGATGACGTTCAGGATGTTGACCGCGCTCTTTTCGACCATCGCGCGGGTCGGGGTGATGGTGAGACGGCGGAGGCCCTTCGAGACGACGGGTTCGCCCGCTTCGACCGCCTTCTGGATGCTGTCGGAGACCATCGTGCCGCCCGGCTGGATCATGTCGTTGCCGGCCCACATGGAGATGATCGGCGTGCTGATGCCGCCGCCCCAGTCGGTCATGACGAGGCCGTCGAAGCCCCACTCGTCGCGCAGCGCGACCGTGTTGAGGTCGTGGCTGTCGGCGTTCGGGACGCCGTTGATGTCGTTGTAGGAGGTCATGAGCGCCTTCGGCTTCGCGGTCTTGACGCAGATCTCAAAGCCCTTGAGGTAGATCTCGCGCAGGGCGCGCTCGCTCATCGTGTCGGAGGAGTTGCCGCGCATGAATTCCTGGCTGTTGCCGGCGAAGTGCTTGATCGTGACGCCGCCGCCCTTGGACTGGACGCCCTTCGTCATCGCGGCCGCGCAGCGCCCGGCGACGATCGGATCTTCGGCGTAATACTCGAAGTTCCGGCCGCAGAGCGGCGAGCGGTGGATGTTCATGCCCGGGGCGAGCCAGAGGTCGACGTCGTACTCGTCCATCTCGACGCCGGCGGCTTCGCCGACAGCCTCGAGGACCGCGTCGTCGAACGAGCTCGCGAGCAGGGAGCCGGTCGGGAACGCCGTGCAGTACTGATGGCGCACGACCACGCCGTTCTCCTTGACGTCCTTCGTGATGCGCACGCCCGCAGGGCCGTCACAGAGAACGAGCGCCGGGATCTTGTATTTCTCCCAGAAGTCCGGGGACTGGCCGGCCTCGCCGGGGACCTTGAACTTCTGCTGGCTGCCCGCAAAGCCGAGCGCCAGCGACGCGAACACGTCGCCGCCCTCGTCGTCGTCCTTCTTCGGGG
>CANQIG010000220.1 GCA_947623765.1 uncultured Clostridia bacterium
GGCGGCGGGACTGCCGCAGGATCGCGTCCTCGACGAGGTTCCGCGCCATGCGGCCGTTCCCCGCGCTCTGCGCGTCCTCCCGCTGGCGTCTGTCAAAATACGCGAGGAGGGGCGAGGACGGATGAGGGTCACGCGCGCTCGCCGGTGTCGAAGTCCTCGGGGAGCAGCGTCTCGAGCTGCTCTTTCGTGAGGCGCGAGACATCTCCGGCGGTCAGGCGGCGGGACTGCCGCAGGATCGCGTCCTCGACGAGGTTCCGCGCCATGCGGCCATTCCCGGCGCTCTGCGCGTCCTCCCGCCGGCGTCTGTCAAAATACGCGAGGAGGGGCGCATCGCAGGCCGGGGAGAGCGCGTAGCCCTTGTCTTCGACGAGCACCTTTGTGATCGCGAGAAGTTCCTCTGCGGTGTAATCCGGGAACTCGATGATGTTCGGGAAGCGCGACCGCAGGCCGGAATTGGCCTCGAGGAAGGCCTCCATCTCCCGCGAATACCCGGCGAGGATCACGATGAGGTCGCGCCGGTTGTCCTCCATGCCCTTGACCAGCGTGTCGATGGCTTCGAGCCCGAAGCTGTCGTCCTCGCCGCGGCAGAGCGAATACGCCTCGTCGATGAACAGCACGCCGCCGAGCGCCGAGCGGATCACCTGCCGGGTGAGCGGCGCGGTGTGGCCGACGTACTTGCCGACGAGATCGGCGCGCGTCACCTCGACGAGCTGCCCGCCGGAAAGCGCGCCCATGGCTTTGAGGTATTTCGAGACGAGGCGCGCGATGGTCGTCTTGCCCGTGCCGGGATTCCCGGTGAAGATCATGTGCATGGTCGGGACGTCGGCTTTCATGCCGCGCTCCTCCCGCAGGCGCTGGATGATATAGTTCTGCTCGAGGGAGAGCACGTAGTCCTTGATCTCGGCGAGCCCGACGACGCGGGCGAGCTCGCGCTTCACGTTCTCCACCGCCGCGCCGTCGGCTGCGGGCTGCTTCTCCTCTGCGCGCACGGTAAACGACGGGAACGCGAAGACGAGCGTCCCGTCCTCCGCGCGGACGCTGCCCGAAGCCTCCGGGAGCGCCGCGCGCAGTTTTTCCTCGCTGAGCTTCCGGAAGCAGTCCTCCATCAGGCGGTCGATGCTCTCCACGCCGTCCTTTTTCGAGAAGCGCTCCGCGACGCACTCCGCCGCGCCGTCCTCGATCCCGAGCGTGAACCCGAGCCGTTCCCGCAC
Organism: uncultured Clostridia bacterium; assembly: GCA_947623765.1. Taxonomy (GTDB): domain Bacteria; phylum Bacillota; class Clostridia; order Oscillospirales; family Acutalibacteraceae; genus Hominenteromicrobium. Next base: position 1,212 of record CANQIG010000220.1, read on the forward strand.
GCGCGCCGCAAGCTCTTCGAGCGCCGCGCGCCCGATCTTCCGAAGGCTCTCCGCGCTGAAGTCCCCCGTGGCGCAGAAATCCGTGACCGCCGCGAGGAACGGCGCGCCGAACGCGTCCGCGAGGTCTTCCCTGCCGCGCTCCGTGAGGAACACGAGGTACTGTCCCGAGAGCTTCAGTTCGCTGACAGCGTTTGGGACAAGCGCCGTCCCGACGTCGATGAGCATTCCCTTTTGCAGCGCGTACCGCGTGGAGAGCCGCAGCGTCCCGGTCTCCGCGAGGCCGGCGAGCAGCGGCAGCAGCGACGGGTGGCAGCGCTCGAAATTTTCAAAGAGGATCACGTCGTCCTTCGACTCGATCGCGGCGTAGAGGTCCTGGATCAGCAGCTTCGCGCTGTCCGATGTATCGTAGATCCCGAGATCGAGCGTCGAGATGCGCCCGTTCGGGAGCACGCCGCCCTTTTGCAGCGCGCCCGCCGTGACGCGGACCGCGCTGTGCCGCCCGGTGCCGTCCCTGCCGCTCACGACGATCACGGCGGCGGGGCGGCCGTCCGCTGTCCCGGTGACGGCGGGCCGCCGGAACGCCGTGAACAGGGCGTTCAGAAAATCGTCCTGCCCGATGATCTCCTCCCCGACGGACTCCCGCGCCTTTTGAAACGCCTGCGCCGCGTCGGCGGGCGGCTCCTCGGTCCCCGTCTTCGTCTCCTTCTTCGCCGTCTCGGGGACACTTGCATCCGGCACGGCCTCGCCGCTTTCATTCAGCAGGCGGCGCATCTCCGCGAGGGAGCGCTCCGCCTCGGCCTGCACGCGGCTGAGATCGGCGAGGCTCTCTTCGAGCGCGTCGTCCGTTTCCTTCTTTCCGCTTTCCACGCGCTTCAAAAACGCTTCCGCGTCCTGCGCGGCGCGGCTGCGGGTATTCGGCCCGGGCTGCAGCCGCCCGTTCGGGAACAGTGCGTCGAGCAGCGCGTCAATGTCGTTTTTCATAGGCGATCCCTTCCCGCGCGGTCCGCCGCGCGCCGCAGCGCCGCGACACGGTCCGCGTCCGTCACTTTGTATTCGTCCTCGGGGAGCGCGGCGGTGCCGAGCTTTCCCCCGAAGGTGATCCGCAGGTTTTGCCGCGTGCTCGGATCGAAGACGGTCTTTCGCACCGAAGCGTGGAGCGCACGCGCGCCGGTCTCCCGGAGCAGCGCCTCCGCGTTTTCGGGCGTGATCCCGCCGCCCGGCAGGATCTCGATCCGGCCCCCGGCCTGCTTGATAAACGCGCGGATCTCCGCCGCGCCCTCCGGTGCGGTCGACGCGCCGCCGCTCGTCAGGACGCGGTCGATCCCGAGCGACACGAGCGTTTCGAGCGCCGCAGCGCGGTCCGGCGTGACGTCGAACGCGCGGTGGAACACGAGCTCGGCGGTTTCGGACAGCGAGCGGACAAACGACACGAACCGCTCCGTGCGCGCGGCGTCGACCTCGCCGGACTCGGTCAAAAAGCCGAACGCGAGGCCGTCCGCGCCGTTTTGCAGGAGCGCTTCGGCTTCGGCGAGCGCGACGGCCAAATCCGCCTCGCTATACCGGAACCCTGCCTCCCTAGGCCGCACCATGCAGACGGCGGGCAGCGTGGTTCTCTCCTTTACGGCGCGCAGCAGCCCGATCCCCGGCGTGAGGCCGCCGAGGAACAGCGCGCTGTTCAGCTCCACGCGGTCCGCCCCGCCGCGCTCCGCTGCAAGCGCGTCGTCGAGCCCGCCGCAGCAGATCTCGACCGTGATTTTCTCCGACAAGTCTTTCTCTCCCCTTTTGTGCAAAATGCGTCTTTACTTTCACAGGAAAAAGTATATAATAGGCTGTGGCAAAATGCCGAAATTCAGAAAAAGCAGGGAATCATATGCTGGATACCGTTTGTCTGACCGAGGAATACCGCGGCGGCCTTCTCGACCTTCTCCACGAGGGGTACGTCACCGTCGTCGACGCGCAGGGCAAGGTCGTTCTGCACGCCGGAAACCCCGAGGCCACGGTCTACTACCGCTCGGCCTCGAAGCCCATTCAG